>JBGGMQ010000340.1:0-4056 GCA_041287975.1 Verrucomicrobium sp.
ACCTCTTCCTATCCAAGATTTCAATGGTGGCCCTGGCTTGATTCAGAGCAATATTGCGTTTACACTCGGGCAGGTACAGATGCGCTGCCTAAGTTAAATACCAGCGTTCCTTATCGGTGTGATCTCTGAATGTTTGACTAGATTTCGAAACATGGTGGTGCCTTTGGCCATTTGGTGGCAAACCACCGACACAAAGGTCACACTACATTTACAACAACGGCATCCCCTCCAGCACTTTCGCCAGTTTCCTCGCTCCCTCCCGGAGGGCCTCGGGCCGGTGCCCGCCGAAACCCAGGAGCAGCCCGTTGACGTCCGTGCGCCGTAGCTGAAAGATGGAAAGCGGCATGCTTCTCACCCCCTGACGGGCGGCGGTCTCCGCCACGTCCACATCCCGCCATTGAGACCGCAGATGCCCCGCAGTCTGCATGCCCGCATGAATGGGTGCGATATCGATAAGCCCGGCTAGCGGGCCAGTGGTGGCTGTTTCCATCAGCGTCGCCAGGCGCTCCCCGTGCGCCTCCCGCATGCGCCGGATGTGCTGGCCGAAGTGACCCTCCGTGATGAAGTCGCAGAGGACCGCCTGATCCAACAGAGGTGGAAAGCGGTCCCCAAGCGACCGGGCCACGGTAAACGGCTCCACCAGTCGCGATGGCAGCACCACATAGCCCAGCCGTAGATTAGGAAACAACATCTTGTTGAAGCTCCCGGCAAAAATCACGCACCCGCTGCCGTCGAGTCCTTGCAGTGAAGGCAGCGGCCTGCCGACGTAGCGGTACTCACTGTCGTAGTCATCCTCAAAGATCCATGCCCCGGCCTCTTGAGCCCACTTGAGCAAGGCGAGGCGCCGGTCCAGGGACAAGCTCACTCCCAAAGGAAACTCATGGGCAGGAGTGATGTACGCCAGCTTGGCCCGGGGAGCGAGCCGTCGCCCCTGGGCGACATTGAGCCCCAGTTCATCGACAGGCACCGCCACCAGTTTCGCCCCGACGGAGCTGAACGCGCCCACGGCACCGACATAGCCAGGATCCTCCATCCACACCTCGTCCCCCGGATCCAGCACGAGACGGGCGGTGAGGTCCAGCGTCTGCTGCGTGCCAGAGACAATGACCACCTGATCAGCGGTGCAGTGCACCGCACGGGCCGCGCCCAGATAGGCGGCCACCGCTTCCCGCAAGGGGCGGTAACCGTAGGACTCCGCCACACCCAGTTGAATGCCTGAAGCCTGGCGCAGCCGACGGCCCGCCAGCCGGCTCCACAGAGTTGTAGGAAACAAGTCCAGCGCCGGCTGGTTGGGCTCGAACGCGACGCCCGTCTGCATGTGCACCTGAAGCGGAAACATGGGCTGCAAACCATGGGCCCAGTGGGACAGCGTAGCCCGGGAAGGAGCGCCTTCCGGAGCCATCACTGGAGCGGGGGAGCGCGGAGCAAAGAACCGATCTGGCAGATTGCGCGCCACCCGGGTGCCAGAGCCGACCTCGCTCTCCAAGTAGCCCTCGGCCTTCAATTGCTCGAACGTGACCAGCACAGTGCCACGTGCTACTCCGTACTGGGTGGCAAGATCCCGCGTGGAGGGCAATTTTGTCCCGGGCTGCAACCTGCCTTCCGCGATCGCCAGACGCAGTTCCTCATAGATCCAGCGGAAGAGCGGAGTGCCTTCCGGGGCGGGACGGAGGGCCAGTTCCTGAAGTGATGCTTTGCGCGCCATGGGGTTTTGGGCTGTTCAGCTCAAAAGTGGTCCAGTCGATATCCGGTAAATGGACCTTTCCGCAAGACCAATTCCAAAGGAATCTGCCTCCAGTACCACAAACCTGACAATCAAACTACGAACGACAATGAATGCCATCGACACCGTCCCAGCTCCCGCCCAGGAAGGCAAATCCCGCCTGGAATATGACAAAGCCAGCCCCGACGTTCTCCGCGCGATGTTCGCCCTGGAGATGGCGGTACGGAAAACCGGCATCGAAGCCAGCCTGCTGGACCTGGTGAAACTCCGCGCCTCCCAGATCAACGGCTGTGCCTACTGCATCGACCTCCATGTGCGCGAGGCCCTGGACAAGGGTGAAACACTGCGCCGCCTGAACCTGCTGCCCGTGTGGCATGAGGTGCCCCACCTCTACACCAGCCGCGAACGGGCGGCCATCGCCTGGACCGAAGCTGTGACCCTGATCGCCCAGACCCATGTGCCGGACGAGGTTTTTGCCCAGGCGCGCCAGGAGTTCACGGAAACAGAACTGGTGAACCTGAATCTTGCTGTGGTGGCCATCAACGGCTGGAACCGCTTTGCCATCAGCTTCCGCAAGATGCCCGACGATGTGAAGCACTGATCCCTGGCCTCACTCACACTAGTCCATTCACATTTTTCCATTCACCCACGCTTCCCTCCATGAATATGAACATTGAATCGCCCGCTTCCCTCACCCGCCGCCAGACGCTGCGCCAAGTCATGTCGCTGCTCGCATCGACTTCTGCATTGTCGGCCATGGCCACTTCTGCAAACGCGCAGGCCCAGGCTCACAACGCTCATGCCACCCCGGGAACCAAGATCACACCGCTGATGACGCGCGATCTGGCAGGACATACCGGCAGCGAAGTGAACATGGTGCTCGTGGAGTACGCCGGAGGCCAGAGTTCCCCTGCCCACCAGCATGCAGGCCCCGTGTTTGTCTACGTGATCGAAGGTGCTTTTGAAATGCAGATCACAGACGGCCCGCTGACGACCGTGCGCAAAGGGGAAACCTTTTACGAACCTCCGGGCGGAGTGCATCTGGTCTCCCGCAACGCCAGCGCGACGGAACCGGCAAAACTTATCGCTTTCATCATCGGTGCCAAGGGTGTTCCCGCGACAGGACCTGTGGAGAAAGGTAATCACCATGACTCGCCACCTGACACCAATTGCCAACTGGTCGCTCCGCATCAGCCTCGCTGTGGCTTTCCTTTCCGCTGTGCTGGATCGCTTTGGCATCTTGGGGCCGCCGGGGGCACCCAATGTAGGCTGGGGCAACTGGGCCAGCTTTGTGGCCTACACCGGCACGCTCAACGCCTTCCTTCCCTCCTCCTTGTATGAGCCGCTGGCGTGGATTGCCACCATTGCCGAAGTCGTACTGGCCGTCTGGCTGCTCACCGGCATTCAACTCCGCTGGGCAGCCTTGGCGAGCGCCGCACTGCTGTTGCTCTTCGCCCTGGCGATGACCGTCGCGCTAGGCGTGAAAGCACCTCTGAACTACTCCGTCTTCACCGCAGCCGCCGGGGCCCTCGCCCTCGCCTGTCTGGCAGAAAGGAAGCCGGGCATCTCAGGATCTTGAATAAAAAATCCGGGCTCTGCGTCACAAGGCCAGAACACTGCACATGCATGGAATGAGACGCTGAGGAATTACCCCCTTTTCCAAAGCGGATCACAAAACCCCCACCCCCCCTCACCATGAACACCGATCCCTCCGCTCGTATCGTCAGGATCATTCTGTCCGCCTGTGTGGCCCTTGGCCTCCTGGCAGCAGCAGTTCGCCCGAACTTGGTTCATGGTGAGGATACTCACTCATGCACCCCACTGGCGGAAGGCAAGGCCCCAGTGGGGGCTCGTGGATTTTGAGAGGTGGGAGTTCACCCCTCCGTGCTGCCCTGCCAGACGCGCTGAAGGCGCTCAATCTTGAGGGCCTTGCCCGTTGCCGCATCGACATCGACGATGGCTCCGCAAAGCTTCACCGGACCACGAGCCACATGGCTTTTGCTGGGAAGCAGTTTCGTAAAGCGCTCAATGGCCGTCTGCACGTCCATGCCGATGCAGGAATCCACCGGGCCGCACATGCCCGCATCACAAAGGAAGGCGGTGCCCTTGGGCAGCACTCGCTCATCCGCCGTCTGAACGTGAGTATGGGTGCCGACCACTGCCGAGACCTGACCATCCAGATGCCAGCCCAGAGCGACTTTTTCACTGGTGGTCTCTGAGTGCACGTCCACAAAGATGACGTTGGTCTCCTTCCGCATCTCTGCGACGGCCGCCTCCATGACGGTGAAGGGATTCTCCAGAATCATCTTCATGAAGGTGCGGCCCTGGACGTT
>JBGGMQ010000341.1:0-7056 GCA_041287975.1 Verrucomicrobium sp.
CGTCCTCAATCACCGTCATCCGTCAGCAGGACCGGGCCTTTCATTACCGCTCTGACGCTCACTACCGCATTCGCACACTGAGCCCGCTGAATCTGGAGAAGGATGTGGAGTTCTATGAGGTGGAGCTGCAGGCGGGGGGAGCCCTGCGTAGCGCGCCCCACTTTGAAGGCACACGGGAGTTTCTCACCGTGGTGAAGGGTCTGGTGAAAGTGGAATCCAACGGCGACAGCGAAACGCTGCATCACGGAGACTCCACGACCTACCGCGCTGATGTGGAGCATGCGATTGTGAATGCAGGCAAAGGCGAAGCGTTGGTGTTTCTGGTCGTGATTTATCGGTAAGATCGCGTCACACTCCCAAGTCGCTGGTCATGACTCGGGATGAAAAGACGCCGCTTCCTTGCATGCAGCACCCTTTTTCCCGCTGGTGGAATGATGGCCGCTGCCGAGACGCCAGCGGCTCCGGCCGGAACGACGCCGGCACCTGTCCCTACGCCTGAGGCACCGGAGTTCACCTTTCTTTGTGAACCCGTGCTGGCCCATCCCACCGAGCAGGAGGTGAGCATCCTGTGGGCCACCAGTGCCCCTGCCTCCGGTTGGATCGAATACGGTGAGACTCCGGATCTGGAACTGAAAGCCACCGGCACAGCGGGCGGGCTGATGCTCTTCGACGAGCGCAGCTTCAAGGTGCGTCTGAGAAACCTCAAGCCTGGCACGACTTACCACTACCGGGTGGGCACCTGCCCGATCCAGTTCCGCTCCGCTTACAAGATCGAACGCGGCCCGACCGTGTACAGCGCCGTGCACCGCTTCCGCACGCTGAACCGCAGCGCAGAGGAAACTACCTTCACCGTGTGGAATGACACGCATGAGCATGCGGAGACGCTGAAGCAGCTGGAGGCCGCCCACCGGGCGCAACCAGGAGATTTCATGCTGTGGAATGGCGACGTCACCAACGACATTTACACTGAGGACAAGATGGTGGGCCAGTTCCTCAGCCCCAAGGGGGTGGCCTTTGCCACGGACGTGCCTTATTTCTTTGTGCGGGGCAATCATGATGTGCGCGGCCCGGCGGCGAGGCACCTGCATCGTTTCACTGAGGTGGATCACAGCCGGTGGTATTACTCTTTCCGCCAGGGACCGCTGGCTGCCCTGGTGCTGGACACGGGCGAAGACAAGCCGGACAGCCATCCCGTTTATGCAGGCCTGAATGACTTTGCCGCCTTCCGCACCTTGCAGGCCGAATGGCTGGAGAAAGAAATCCAAAAGCCGCACTTTCGTGAGGCCCCTTACAAGGTGCTCTTCTGCCACATCCCCTTGCGCTGGCACAATGAAGCGTATGGCGGCGAATTTTGCGCAGACGGTCGCGCGAAATGGCATGACCTGCTCGTGAAGGCAGGTGTCCAGCTCGTGGTCTCCGGACACACGCATCAGCACGCCTGGCTGCCCGCGACCCCTGAGGTGCCGTTTGCCCAACTGGTGGGTGGAGGCCCCAAGCCGGAAAAGGCCACCCTCATCCGGGGCAAGGCCACCCGGCAGAGCTTGACCGTCATCATGACGCGACTCGACGGCACCGTGCTGCAGGAAGTGACCCTGCCACCGCTGGCCGTCTAGATCTCCCCCGCTTTGTTATTCCCTCGCATCCTCTGCCCACCTGCCTTGATCCTGCCATGAAACCGCTGCCCACCCTGTTGATCCTCCTGCTGGCTTTCGCCCAAGGAGCCAGCTCCGCCCAAACCTCCCTGCTGCCCCCCCGCCCCAGTGCACCGACTGCACCTGCAGCCACGCCCGCCGAGTGGCAGACGGCGGAACGCGCCAAGATCCTGGCGGGGGTTTCCTCCATCCCCAAACTCGGCGCACCCGGTCCCGTGGCCATTTGGGGAAATCTTGCGTTTCCCGTCGTGGCGGCAGCGGATGGCGGTGAATCCGAGCTGGCGCTGGTTGCCGCAGCGGGTTATGCGAAGGGTCGGTTGATGCTCTTTGGTCATGGTGGCTATCTCAACGCAGAAGATGCCAGTGACGGTGGGCTGGGAACGCTGCTGATCAACTCCGTGAAATGGGTGGGGAACAAGGAGAAGCCCCGGATCGGTGTTAAAGGTGCGAACCTGGTAAGCTTCCTCGACAAGAAAGGCTTCCGGGCGGAAAAGTTCGAAGGGCCACTGGCGAAGAAGACGCTGAATGACTATGACGTCGTCATTCTCTCAGCCCAGGGAATCACTGATGAAGCCGAAGGACAGGCGGCACTGGAGTTCATCAAGGGCGGCGGCGGCATCATGGCCGCGATGACGGGCTGGGCCTTTGAGCAGACGAGTGGGGGCAAAGCGCTGAGCATCGCCCACGGACTCAACAATGCCCTCATGCCCACCGGGGTGGCCTTCACCGATGCAGGCGGGTTTGGCAGCGCGACCTTTCGTGAGTTCAAAGCCCGCAATGAACTGCCCCGCATGATGAATGCCTTTGACGCCATCACGGCCATCAAGAAGCAGCGCGAGGGTGGCACTGCACTGACGCCTGCCGAGATTGGCCAGGGGACGAACGCCATCCAGGTGGCTCTGGCAGCCCAACCTCCGGGGCGCAACAACCTCCAGGGTGCCGTGATGGGAGCCCTGGGTGAAGGCGACTCCGGTGTGCCCACCAAGGAACAACCCCTGACGATGGCCTCGCATTCCTCGCAGCGCATCCGCCTCGGCATGGAGACGCGCGTGCTCCGTCTGGCCAGCAGCCCCACGGTGGCCGCGCACCCAGCCTCGGCCGTATTCCCAGGGCAACCTCCGAAGGATGCCCCACGTGTCAGCAAGGATGTGACGATCGACACCTCTATTGATGGCTGGGCCAGCACCGGGCTCTATGCAGTGGCTGGTGAACCTTTGACCGTGACCGTGCCGGAATCCATGGTCGGCAGCGGCTTCTCGATTCGCGTGGGGTGCCACACTGACACGCTCTACCACCTGGAAAGCTGGAGCCGGGCTCCCGACATTACCCGCTCTGTGGGTATCGAGAATGTGGAGACCAAGGTGGGCACGGCCTTCGGCGGCCTCGTGTACATCAACGTGCCTGGCCGGGCTCGCAGAAACGCCTCTGAACCCCTCACCGTGAAGATCGCTGGGGCAGTGGAGTCTCCCTACTTCAAACTTGGACGAGACACCGACGAGAAGTGGAACACCGTGATCAAGAAGGCGCAGGGGAACTGGGCGGAACTGGCCGGAGAGAAGATGGTGGTGTCAGTACCCCTCGAAGTGGCCCGCAAGGTGACCAACCCCACAGAGCTGATGGAATTCTGGGACCGCGTGGTCACGGCACAAGATGACATCTCGAACCAGACGGCGGAACGCATCAAACCCGAGCGCATGGTGGCTGATGTGCAGATCAGCGCAGGGTTCATGCACTCGGGATACCCCATCATGATCCACACGCCGGAGTCCGTGGAGATGGTGACGTACGGGCGCATCAAATATCCGGGTTGGGGCTTCTACCACGAGATCGGCCACAACAAGCAGCGGGGGAACTTCACCTTTGAAGGCACAGGCGAAGTGACGAACAACGTCTTTGGCCTCTACTGCTACACCGATGTGCTGAAGAAGGATCTCCTCATCGGTCACGGTGGCGTGAGCCCTGAGTCGATCAAGAAACACATTGATGCCGCCAAGAAGGCAAAAGACCTGGGTGAGAAATGGGCCATCTGGAAAGGCGACCCTTTCCACGCTCTGACGACCTATGTGCAGCTCGTACAGGCCTTTGGCTGGGACAACTACAAGAAGTACATCTGGTCCTTCGCCGACCCGTCCTTCGGGCCTGCCCCAAAAAGTGATGAAGAGAAGAGGGATCAGTTCCTGATCCGTTTCTCGAAGATCACCAAGAAGAACCTGGGGCCATTCTTTGACTTCTGGGGTATTCCCGTGACCTCCAGCGCGAAGGCTGAAGTGAGCAAGCTGGAGCCTTGGATGCCCAAGGAGAATTGAAGCGCCGCTTCTATCTGGTAGATTTTAGACTTGGCAGCCGCACCGCATGGTGCGGCTGTTTCGTTTTTCGAACGTGAACATTGCGTCACAAACCGTTTCCCAGTGACCAAACTGGCAGCGCCCGGCTGTCTATGAGGGCTAGGTGCCGTATCGCACCCGTCCGTCGCCCACTTCCTTCAGTTTCATGCAAATCGCTCGTTTCAAACTCTCCGTCTTCGCCATTCTTCTTGCAATGTCACCCCTCGCGGCATCTGCGGCCAACTTCGGCACCTTCAACCTTCGTTATGACAATCCGGGTGATGTGGCGAAAGGCCATGCCTGGACAGACCGGGCGCCAGTGATTGCAGGGATCCTCCGCTTCCATGACTTTGACGTTTTTGGAACCCAGGAGGGGTTGCCCCATCAGATGACAGATCTGCATGCGTTGCTGCCAGAGCATGATCTTGTGAGCTACGGTCGCAACGACGGGGCGAACGAAGGTGAGCATGTGGCCATCTTTTACAAGAAAGACAAATACCGGAAGCTGGAGAGTGGCCGATTCTGGTTGTCGCAAACACCAGAGGCCGCAAGCGTCGGCTGGGATGCCATGTTCCCCCGTATCTGCACATGGGTGAAACTTGAGGAAACGGCGACGGGTAAATCCCTCTGCTTCTTCAACGTGCACTTCGATCATCGCGGAACGCAGGCCAAGGTGGAGAGCGCCAGACTGCTGCTCGCTCAGATCAAAAAGATCGCTGGTGAACTGCCCGTCGCCCTGGTGGGAGATTTCAATCTTGATCAGAACACCGACGGCTACAAACAGCTTCACGATGACAGCCTGCTCGCCGACGCCTATGAAACTGCGGAGGTTCGATTCGCTCTGACGGGAACCGTGAACCGTTTTGACCCCGGTTACCAGACGGACACACGCATTGATCACGTGTTCCTGAGTTCACAGTTCAAGGTGAAGCGGTATGGAGTGCTTACCGATACCTATCGTTCGGCGGTGGGTGAGACTGACGAGAATGGCAATGACAAGGCCAAGGCGCACGTGGCCAAGGTGCCTTCAGATCACTTCCCCGTGCTGGTGGGGGTGGAGTGAACGAAGGAGTTTTCAGTTTCAAGTTTTCCGTTTTCAGCGGGATGCTGAATGAGGCGCGCCTAATATTTTTGCCAGAAAAAGAAAATGCGACGCCAGAGGGGCGGCCTGCTCGGGCAGGGTACTCCCGCCAGCCTCTTCCCGGAGGAAGCATTCACATCCCTGCTCGCCTTGGCATCCATGGCACTAGGAGCGGCATGGGATGGCACGTCGGTTGGCGGGGTGGCCCCAAGAGTGAAAGCCCCCGGTAGAAAAAGTGCCAGCGCTGCAGCAACGGCTCTCCAAGGACGGAGCAGTTGCTGCAGCATCTGCCATGTTCCCGTACGAACGCTCAGCGTGTCTGCGGTTACCGAGTAGGTGATGCAGCGGCGCTCGCCGGGGGTGGCGAACAAGGCTCTCTTTTCGGCTGGCGAAAGGGCGTCGATGTTGTGGACATGCAACTGGCAGCCTTCGCAATAGCGGCACTTGTCGTCTCCTGTCATGGCGTTCCAGTCTTGTGAACAGGGGCGGGAAAGCTTGGGGACGATTTTCATAGGGGGGTGACTGATGGTCTCATGGGAAGTTTTCAGTTTCAAGTTTTCCGTTTTCAGCACCGTGGAAGCGAGGGCGCAGGCAGATGGGAATCCTGGGAAGGTTGCGGCGTGAACCCGCGTAAACGCGGAACTCCAACCCTGCTGAGGACATGATGAGGGTGTAAGGTTGTTTTGCAGCGCTGGTGAGGGCGGGCTGAGCAGGCTGTGGGTATCTGTGGGTTTTTCGTTGCAGGGCGAATGCCGATCAGGAAACATGGCGCATGCCATGGGACATGAACGGCATCGTGGACTCGCACGATATTCTGATGCTGGTGCTGGATACGCTGCGGTATGACGTGGCGGAGCGGGAGCATCATGCCGGACGGACGCCGAACTTTGCGGCGTTGCTGCCGCTGGGATGGGAGGAGCGGCACACGCCGGGAAGTTTTACCTATGCGGCCCATCAGGCCTTCTTTGCTGGGTTTCTGCCCACTCCGGTGGACCCTCACGCGGATCCCACCCGGTTGTTTGCGGCAAAGTTCGCGGGCAGTGAGACAACGGGCGGGCGGACAAAGACTTTTGAAACGGACAACTGGGTGACAGGCCTGGCGGAGGAGGGCTATCACACGATCTGCATTGGCGGCGTGGGCTTCTTCAATCAGCAAACTGCGGTGAGTCGAGTGCTGCCGGGACTGTTTCACGAGGCGCACTGGAGTGTTGAGATGGGCGTGACTCACCGCCACTCCGCCGAGTTGCAATTTGAGAAGGCATCGGAACGTCTGCGGTCGCTACCACCGGAGCAAAAGTGCCTGCTATTCATCAATGTGTCCGCGTTGCACCAGCCGAACTACTTCTACTGCAGGGATACCGGGCCCGATGATCTGGAAAGCCATGCGGCGGCGCTGCGGTATGTCGACTCGCAACTGCCCCGGCTTACCGAAGCGCTGTTGTTGCGGAAGCGCCCCGTGTTCTGTCTCATCCTCTCCGACCATGGGACTGCTTACGGAGAAGAGGGATGGACGGGACACCGGCTGGCGCACCCTTCCGTATGGACGGTGCCCTATGGAGAAACCGTGCTGACGCCGGAACAGGAGGTGAAGGCATGAACTTCCGCACGTTTTTCCAAAGCGGCGGCTTCTTCCAGGGGTATGCCTACGCGTACCCGCACAAGATGGCGTATCAAGTCCTCGAACCCGCGCTTCCCCTGAAGGATGTCTGGTCTGGGGAAGACTTGAACCAGTTGTTCCTGTACGCGCACATCCCCTTCTGCGAGATGCGTTGCGGCTTCTGCAATCTCTTCACGACCACGGGTGCCGATGACAAGGTCACCACACGGTATCTGGATGCGCTGGAGCGGCAGGTGGAGCAGGTGCACGAGGCGCTGGGGAACAACGCCAGGTTTGCACGTGGAGCCATCGGTGGGGGCACGCCCACTTACCTGGATGAAGCCGAGTTGGAACGACTCTTCCACATCCTGTCCCCCTTCGCCCGGAAGGAGAACATGCCTC
>JBGGMQ010000342.1:0-7410 GCA_041287975.1 Verrucomicrobium sp.
CTTGTTTTACCTCGCCCCTCGCTTCGAAGTAGCGCAGCAGAATGACAGTGTCAGCAAGGTAGGTGAGGTCAACTGTGGATTTCATGGAACCAATGAGCCCCTGCTGGGCCAGGACCATCAGAGTCACGATGCCCTGCTGATTGAGAAAGGCGAGCAACTCGTGCAGTTGCAGCGTCAGATACCGCTCGGCAGGCATGGCATTGAGGTAGCCATTGATGCTGTCGATGACAATCATTTTGGCACCCTGCTTCAGCACTGCCGACCGAATGTTGTGAGCCATTTCTCCCGGGGAGATTTCGGCGGGGTCCACGGGTATGATGTTGATCAAGCCTGCGTCTATGTGAGACTGCAAGTCCATGCCCAACTGGCTTGCACGATTCAGCAAGGTGCCCACGGTTTCGTCAAAGATGAAGAGCAGGACCTTCTCTCCGCGTTGGGCGGCTGAAAGCGCGAAGCGAATGGCCACCGTGGATTTGCCGGTACCTGGAGGGCCCATGAGCATGGTGCTGGTGCCTCGCCCAAGACCGCCGCCCAGCAGTGCATCCAGTTCGCCGATGCCGCTTGAGAAATCCTCACGGGCAAATTCCCGGTGTGAGTCTCCGGCAATCAGTCGGGGAAAGACTGCCATGCCCCCTTTGCGAAGCACCAGGTCGTGGCTTCCTTCCAGGTACTGGGAGCCGCGGATCTTCAGCACATTGAGCTGCCGGCGGGATACGCCGTAGCCAGGGGAGGTGCTCTCAATGGAGATCACTCCATGGGCGATACTCTCAACCTGGAGGTCGTGCATTCCGGAGGTGCGGTCATCGAGCAGCAGTACCGTAGACTGCCTGCCCGCGAAAAATTGCTTGAGCTGCAGGATCTGGCGGCGGTAGCGCAAGGGTGTTTCAGCCAGCATGCGCATTTCAGAGAGGGAATCAAAGACCACGCGTGCGGGTTTCACTCGCTCCACCTCTTCGATCAGGGCTTCGATGGTCCGGTTCAACTCCACTTCAGACGGATGGAAAAACGTGCTCTCGCTGTCGTTGCGGATCTTTTCCTCAATAGAAGTCAGTTCATAGAGGGCGATGGGTGAGAGATCCCAGCCATGGGAGTTGGCGACTCCCATGATCTCCTGGGAGGTTTCGGAAAGGGTGATGTACAGGCCTTTTTCGCCTTGTTTAGCTCCTTGCAGCAGGAACTGGATGGCAAGGGTTGTTTTGCCCACGCCAGGATCGCCTTTGATCAGGTACAGGCGGTTCCGAGGGAGACCGCCATTGAGAATATTGTCCAGACCTTCTACGCCCATCTGGCAGCGCTCGTCATCGTATAAAACGGATGAATTGTTCATAAAAAATGTGATTTTGCGGAGTCTATGCGGGGTGAATGGGTTGGTGAGTGAGGGATGGATTCGGATTGTGGAGTTGGTGCGGCCCAGCGTGGAGAGGTCACGCCGGGGGCGACGCACTGAGTTTGATTGTTGGTTGTTTGGCTATACAATCTTGAATCGAACGCTCCTCACGAATGGTTGTATTTTGCAATCTTTGGGGCTTCGCAGAGTGCTTGTATCCCTATGAGGCGGTGGAACTTGTGTGAATTCGTCACTCGCTCACGTCCAAATTTGAGTCGGGCAGCGATGCTCCACCATCCACGGTAGCATGAAGTCACTTCCCCCTGAGCACACTTCCCCCAACTCAACTTCGTCTGAAACTCTGTCAGATTCCGGGGCTGCCCAGGCTGAACACGCTGATCGGCCGTCGTTGGGCTCAGCCACGGGTTGGGTGAAATGGGTCTGCTGGGGCTTGGTGATCGCTCCCGCCCTCTGGCTTCTGGGTGAGATGGTGCCGCTGCTGGTTTCCGTTCCGTGTCTGGATGCGTGGTCTTTTGTGCAGCAGTACCAGCACTGGGTGGAGGACCGATACTCCTGGGCAGCCTTTCTGGCTCCGCACTACGTGCACCCCTCCGCGGTGGGGAAGGTCATCTACTTCACCGTCCTCCATGCCTTTGGGGGCAATGTGGCGATCCTGCCCGTCCTGAGCTGGCTCTTCACTTTCACGATTGCTTTCTGCGTTTGCCGGCTGGCTCACCCGCTGTGGCATAGAGGAAAGAAGTCGGTCCACATCCCGGGGATGATCGTTCTGGCCTGCGCCACCTTGATTCTCTTCACCGCAGCGCAAGGGGAGGTTTGGCTATGGGACTTTGTGTTTCAAAATTTCATTCCCGGCACATGTCTGGCCGCGGGTCTGTGGCTCATCACTGGGCGGCAGCTCAATGTCGTGCGCCTGCTCGGACTGAGCGTGCTCAGCATCATTGCCATCTTCTCCTTCGGTACCGGCTTCTTTGTCCCGGCCTTGCTGGCAATTCCGTTGGCTCTGGTGATAGCGCATCAAGGGTGGTCTCGCGGCCGCATGGCTGCAGCCTTGACCCTTTGGTTGGCAGTCCATGCCGCCATCGCCTGGTTTGCCTTGTCCGCACCTGGCGGCTCTGAGGATCGAGTGGGCCTGGACACGCTCCTGGACCGCCCCCTCATGCGACTGCATTTTGTGCTCATCGTCCTAGGAAATATTCTTGGCAAAGGGAGAGGGTTTGAGATGGAGTCAATATGCGTGATTTTCGGAGGCACGTTGTTGCTCTGCTTCGCTGCGTGCGTGGTGTATGTCATCCGGCAACGTCGCCACCGTGACTTGGTTGCCCGCTCTACTCCCTGGATCGTCTTGGGGCTCTATGGCATCGCCTCAGCATTCCTGATCAGCCTGGGCCGCATGCATAACTCCCTCGACAATGCCCTCGACGAGCGGTTTGCTACTTTTGACGTTTTCTTCGTACTCGGCTGCCTCATGCTGGCCGCCACGGTGCTGAGGGATCTGACCGCTGTCACCGGTTTGCAATCAAGTGAGCAACGCGTGTCCTCCAAGCTCGCAAAGTGGGTGCAGCCCTGTGCGGTGCCGGCGTTTGTCGTGCTGGTGCTGGCACTGCTGGTGAACTGGGACCACGGTCACCAGCTCATGATGGTAAAACACAGCCGGATGGAGCAGGAACGGGCTCTGCTGACGTTTGCCAACGTGATGCCTCTGAACAAGGAATGGATGGATGCCCGGGTTACCCGAAAATCATCAGCAAAGCTCGCAGGCTTTCTGAAGAATCACGACCGGCTTCGCGGCGTCGAGTTCGCCAAGGATCGCAGCATTGAGCAGTTCAAGCGAGGCCCGAAAATCGGTGCCAAATGGGCCCGGTTGGATCGTCCTGTGGAGACTGAGAACGGCGACTGGCAGCTCAGCGGTCTGGGTGGCCTGGCGGTGGATGACGCTGCGGATCTCGTGCTGGTGACGGCACAAACGGGTCAGGGCACCGAGCAGATTGTCGCGATCACCGCAACCGTACTGCCTGCGAATTTCTTTGAGCGGGAGAAACAGGTGCGGATGAATCCCGAATACTTTCTGGGCTGGAGCCAGGTGCTCCCCCATGATGCCCTGCCCGAAGGGAATGCAGTGCTACGGGCATACGTGTTTGACCAGGAGGACCGCACCGTCCATCCCATGCAGGGAAGCTTCGAGGTAGGCCGGACGAAGCATTCGCTGGCGAGGACGCCGGGTCAGTAAGCCGGTGCTGCGCGGTGGTATAATCTAAAGTGCGCCAGCAAAGTAGTGTCAGGGCTTCAGCCTGGCATCCGGCTGCCCTCGACTTCCAAAGCCAGACCGAACCCAACAACATCAATGGGTCCCAAGGGCACGGCCTCCCGGAAATAAGGCGACGAACGCGCCGACAATGCCGATGCCCATCTGCGCTACGGGTTGCTACTACAACCCACTGGATTCATCCAGGTGGACGTCCACGGAGAGGTCGGCACCAAAGAAGTTCCAGGAACGCTGCCGGACGATGTAGCCTTTGTCATCGGTCCCTGCGATCACGGGATCGTTGAGAACTACCGTCTCCCCGACAACCGGGATCGCGTCACTCTGGATGGTCGCGAAGTAAGTCTGCTTGCCGTCTTGTGATTTAAAGAAATTCAGTCTCATGGAAGGAGATTGCTGGAGTTGAGGAGTTGCCGAATACAGGAGAAGCAGAATTCTTCTCGTCCCGGATCGGAGTCAGGCAGTAGTTCGGTTGTCCCAACCGTTCAGTCCGCCGTAGAATAATGCGCACTTGGGCGTATCGTCGGAGTGACCTTTTGCAGTAGCCTCCAGCGCCGCTCCCACGCGGGACTGGAAAGTCCCGCCTCCTGTGTGATGGATGACTCGCGAAGTGGCGTAGTATTGACTTTCACGATGATTGTGTGAACAGCCTTCACATTCATCTGCCTTCGCTCCTTCTCCATGCGCCTGACTTTCTGCCTTCTCTTAATCGCTGCGGCCTCATCGAGCTTCTCCGCTTCCGCCCACTCAGCCCCACCTCGCGTGCTTGAGGTCGACCCGGGCGGCTCCACGCCCTACAAGACCATCGCCTCCGCCGCCAAGGCCGTGCAGCCGGGCGACACCCTCCGGCTGAAGCCCAACAGCGGTCCCTATCGCGAGATTCTGCTCATCAAAACCTCTGGCACTGCGGAGGCACCCATAACCATTGACGGAGGAAATAACGTCGTCACCGGCTTTGATCCCATCACAACCTGGGAGGAGAAAGACGGCACGGTGTTTTGCAAGGTGAAGACCTTCCCTTGCGTGATCGCCCACCAGGGCGAGCGCCTTGTCCACGATGCCACGACGAAGCAATTCACCAAGTATGCCGATCTTAACGAGACCAAGGACACCCTCACCTTGCGACCCGGAGTAAGCCAGGAAGGCTGGGAGATCTCCAAGCGCGCCTTTGCCGTGCAGATCACCAATGCATCCCACCACATCTACCGGAACCTCCGTGCCAGCGGCTCCACCAACGATGGGTTCAACCTGCACGGAGAGGGGGCCGACCTATTGTTCGAGAACATCGAAGGCTTTCAAAATCTCGATGAGGGGTACTCCTCCCACGACTCCATCATTAGCGTGATCCGCGGCGCCAAGTTCTGGGGCAATGACAACGGCATCGCCAATTCTTTCCGCGACCAGACTACCCTCAGCACCACGGTGGTTGATACCGATGTATATGACAACCTGGGCTTCGGCGTGTCCCTGCACGACTGCTCCGCAGTCTTGCAGAACGTGCGCATCTGGCACAACGGCTTGCGGCAACTGCGCTTCAATGCCGCCACCATCGAGTGCGAGAATGTCACCGTGTACACGCCGAAACACCGCTCCCGGCAGTGGCTCAGCTATACCGATTCCAAAGACCTGACGAACATGTTCGCCTACTCCGCAGGGAAGGAGTGCGTGATCAAAGGAACCCCTCCAAAGGTACTGGAAGACGAGGATGCACCCAAGGATTGAGGAAACCCTCGCGCCGAAAAATGGAGCGGCAGTTCTGCGCCAGCAAAGTAGTGGCAGGCTTCAGCCTGTCCATCGCGCGACCCTTGTCCTCCATTGCCAGAGTAATCCTGCCCAGAGCATTCATCGTCTCTCCAGCACATTGGCATCTTCGACCGCCTCCCTCGGAAGCTATTCTAATCCCTCATCCATCAGTGTGAGACCAGTGCCCATAAGTGGTTTCCTATCCCCTCAGTATCTCAAGGCGCACACAGCGGCAGTTTCACCGTGAAAGTCGTCCCCGCTCCCAGCTTGCTGGTCACATAGATCTGGCCCCCATGGTTCTGCACCACGTCCTTGACCAGGACGAGGCCCAGGCCATGGCCTTCGGCATTCTCATGGGCGTTGGAGGCACGGAATCCGGCCTCAAAGACATGGCCTATTTCATGAGAGGGAATTCCCTTGCCGTTGTCGATCACTTCAAAAACGACGTTCCCGGCGGCTTCGCGGACGCTCAGAGTAACCTCGCCGCATTCAGGCGTGTATTTGATGGCGTTGCCCAGGAGGTTCACAATGGCCCGCAGAAGATCGCCGCGATGGCAGTTCACGCTGACTTCGACGCCCACCTGGAGATCCAAGGAAAGCTGGTGCCGCCGGGCTTGGGCGAGCGCGAGCACCTGGGAAACGGCTTCGCCGGCGAGTTCACCCACCGCCGTGGGAGCCGTCGCCATCGCGGCCAGGTCTGCTTCCAGGATGCGGTTCAAGAGGCTGGAAAGATTCTGACCACTGGTCATGGACATCTCCAGCACTTCGGCCTGCTCGCCGTTCAACTCGCCGATTTCATTGAGCAACTGCATGCCCAGAAGGAGATTGTTCAAAGGCGTTCGGAGATCGTGAACCAGGCTGCGCGTCTTGGCCTCTTTCCGCTGCCGCACTTCGGTGGAGCGGCGGAGTTCCACGGCCAGGGATGATTGAGTCGTGAGGAGGGAGATCTCCGTCATCACCATCGCCGCCAGAGAAGTCAACACCTGCTCATTCGTCCGGGTCCATTCCCGGGGCTGATCGTCCAGAGCACAGAGGGAGCCGATCGTCAGGCCTTGATCGTTGATGAGCGGGACGCCCAAATAGGACCGTACCTTGAGGTCGGTGCAGGCAAGGTTTTCTGCGTGCCAGGGTTCATGCCGGACGTCGTGAATGACCAGGGTCTGTCCATCTTGCACCACATACTGGCAGATGGAGTGGGTGAGGGGAGTTGTACGGGCAGAGCCAAACGGCTCAGGGATGCTACCTGCCATACCCGCAAAGATCTGCCGGTCCTCGGCGACGAAAGACGCAAGCGATACCGGGACCCCCAGAGTGTGCACCACCACATTGCAGACACGGTCAAAGCTTGGGAAGGTCCGCGAGCCATCGTGAATACCGATGGTGCGCAGAAACTCGACGCGGGCTTGAAGAGATCGGGAGTCGGACATACGGGGGGAGGCTCCCTGGTGACAGTGTCAGGCATGGCCCCCATCCGTCTATCGGGATCGATTGCAAATAATATTCCCAGTTCTGACGCCTACCGCCTCAATCTTGTCCTCGTCGTCTGCGACAGCCTTCAGGCAATTTCCGCCCCCTGTAAGGTCTGCCTTTGCCCTTCAATCACTCCAACTCCCAGGATCGCTGTCCCGGTTTCAACGGCCATCATCCCTTGTAGGGGATGGATAACACAGCCCAAGGTAGACTCGCTGGAAGCTCGTCCAACCTTGGGCAGTCGCTTCGAAGACGCGATCCTTGCTTGTAGGCATCAAGTTGCGCGATGGCCTGCTGAGCCCTATCATTGCGTAATGCTTGATGCTGTCGTCGCCCTCATTTGCATCACGGTCCTCTTCTGGCTCGTGGTGACGCGCATTCAGCTCTGCCAACTGGCCTTCAAGACGGGCCAAACTCAACTCTCCCTTTGGCCCTATCCGAAGGCGGCAAGGGGAACGAGCCCTCTGTGGTTCTGGGTCTGCGCCGCGTCCCATGCCGGGATCGGGCTCGCCGGACTCTACGGAGTGGTTTTGGCACTCTGTAGTATCGGTCGCGGGTAACACGCGTGAATGATGCCCCCCTTCCAAGG
>JBGGMQ010000343.1:0-5827 GCA_041287975.1 Verrucomicrobium sp.
TCAGCCTTGGCGGCGTCTTTGGCGTCCTTGGTGAACTCTTCCTTGGTGAGTTTGCCGTCGCCGTTGCCGTCTTTCTTGGTGAAAGCGGCTTCGGTTGGGCCCTTGGGCTTGTCGCCTTCCGGCTTCTTGGCTTCATCAGCGGCGAAGGTGAAGGAGGCGCTGAAGAGAAGGGCGAGGAGGGCTGCGGTAATTTTCATGACTTGATTATTCGGATTTTGGTTCAATTTGATCTGACTGTCTGAATCAGGGTTCAGAGCCCACCCTGGCAAACACACTGTGTCCGTAGGGAGAGCCTGCCCCTGAAACGAAGCGACCCCGCTGTCATTGCACCTTTTTTGCAGGAAAATGACGGCGGGGTCTCGGAAAGTCACTTAGGCAGGCTTTTTGTCGCCTTCGGGCTTGGCCGCAGGCTTATCGCCTTCTGGCTTGGGCGCGGGCTTGTCACCTTCAGGTTTGCCGGGCTTGCCCTCAGGCTTGGCGACAAACTCCTCTTTGGAGACTTTGCCGTCTTTGTCCTTGTCCTTGTTCTCGAAGCCTTTTTCGGCACGCTCAGGATTCTTCTGGGCGAAGGGAGCAGCCTTGAATTCGTCCTTGCTCAGGAAGCCGTCGCCATTGGCGTCAAGCTTCTTGAAGGCTTCTTCTGGATTGCGCTTGCCGCCTTCAGGGCCACCGGGCTTTTTGGGTTTGTCGCCGTCTGCAGCGAGGGCCAGGGAGGCGCTGAGGGCCAGCGCGAAAAGGGTGAGCATCGTTTTCATGATCAGATTCGGTTCGATTTGATGGATGTTATGTTTGGTCGCGCCCGTCAGATCACTCCACGGGTGCGAGGTTGCATGAACGCTGGCATGGGCGGGAAGTTGCAGCTTTTTTCTTTTCTTCCTTTGGTTACGGTCGCTGCTGCAATTCCGCGATCTTCCGGAGCGCCCGGCAGTAGCCACCCACTCCGGCCATGGGATCTTCCGTGAGCCGGGTATAAATCTTCTCACAAGGAAAGGCCTGGATGCCATGGGTACGCAGCACCACTTGGGATCCGCCACTTGGCAGGGGTTGCATCTCCCAGGCTCCGCCCATTTCGCGGATCACGACCTCACCCACATAGCCGCCATAGACTTTGCTGAGAGTCCATACTCCCGCGATGTCCTCGTTGGTTTGGGGATGGAGGAGGCCCTTTTCCGTCATGCCGGTCAGAATGCCATCTACCTCCTCCAGACTGGCCTCGGTGTAGTCGAGCTGCAGCCCTCTTTTGGCGGCATGATTCACGGCGTCTCTGCCATAGGCCTGCATGGTTTCCTGGACTTCCATGCCCTACCAGTAAAGGGGCAATGAGATGGAGGAAACGAAAAAGAGGGCGCCAGCATACCCGGCACCCTCTCGTTGGGAGTGTGTTCTCTGAGCGTGATAACAGTCAGTTACATCATGCGGGCACCGGCCTCTGCCAGCGGGCTGCGCTCGCCCTTGGCCAGCGGCACGTGGGCGGCGAAGGGCTGTCCGCGCATGCGCTGGCGGGTGTACACCAGACCGTTGCTGCGGCTGTCCACATACGGATTGTCGATCTGGGCTGGATCCCCGATGAGCACGAGCTTGCTGCCACGGGACATGCGGGTGACCACCGTTTTGGCCTCCAGCGGCGTGAGCTGCTGGGCTTCATCCAGGATGAAGAAGCGGTCGGGAATGCTGCGTCCACGGATGTAGCAAAGCGCCTCAATCTCGATCACACCCGACTGCACGAGTGGCTCATAGGGGGCCGCGGAGCCACCTGGAGCCATCCCCTGAGTGGGAGGATTAGGGTTGCCGTGGCGGGAGGCCTTTTTCTTGCTAAAGTTGGGGTTCGCCACAGGGCGGGTGATCAAATCCAGCGCATCATACACAGGCTGCAACCAGGGGCGCATCTTTTCATGCAGGGAGCCGGGGAGGAAACCGATGCCCTGGCCCATGGCGACAATGGGTCGGCTCACAGTAATGCCGGAGTAAGTGCTCCCCATCACTTGAGAGAGACCTGCCGCACAGGCGAGCAACGTCTTGCCTGTACCAGCCTGACCAAAGCAGGTGACCAGGGAAATCTCCGGATTCATCAAAGCATCCAGCAGGCAGGCTTGGCCTAGGTTCATCGGCTTGATCGTGCGTCCCTGGAAGATCTTCATGGATTCCGGGACATGAAGTTTCGCAAAGGTGCCCGTGGAGGTAAACCGGGAGGGCATGGTGTTCTTTTCACCGGCTGAAAGCAGCACGTACTCATTCACTGCGAGCGCCGGGTAGCGCTTGGGCTCAAGCTCCAGAACACCACTGCTGGCGTACCGCTGCAATTCGTGAGAGGTCACCTGCACCACCACCAGTTCGGTTTGGGAAACTTCCCTGGCCTCGACTTTGTCATGCAAGTAGTCCTCACACGGCATGCCCACCGCGCGGGCCTTGAGCTGCATGTTCAGATCCTTGCTGACGAGGATGACGGGGTTCTCTGACTGCTGGCCGAGCCACAACGCACACGCGAGGATGCGGTGGTCCGGTTTCTCCATGTCGTGAAAGACACGTTCGAACCGCTGCACCGGCTTGGATTGCAGCGCCTCCTTCAGGTCAAACACCACGAGGCGCACGCGTCCACCACCTGCGGTGGGCACACCTTCCATGACATTGGCATCGGGCTGGGCAAAGGCGCGGGATAGAGCGCGGTGCACCTCGCGGGCGTTGGCTCCGCGATCGCTCGGTTCGTTCTTGAACCTGTCGAGTTCGCCCAACACATCGACGGGGATGCAGACCTCATTGTCCTCAAAACGCTGGAGGCATGCGGGGTCATGCAAGAGGACGTTCGTGTCGAGCACGAAGGATTTTACCCGGGTGCCGGAGTGGGAGCCGTTGCGGCCGTTTACGCCTCGCTTCTTTCGTGTACTCGTTCCTCCCCCCCCATAGTGGGCACCGCCGCCGTTTCCATTCTCCCTTCCGTTGATGATTTCCTCTTCGAGACTCAGCATCAGTTCAGGAGCGGGAGCGGCTTCGTGGAGCATATTGGGTGTTGTGGGGTGGGGTTAGGGTAGCTGGGTGGCGTGTATCTACCGGGTTAGCTCGACCATGGGGGAAAAAGAAAACCGCCCATGGGGATCGCGAACGCGTCCTCGGGCGGTTGGGGTCGTGCGGATGAAGCGGACATCCGAATTAATTAAGTTCACCAAAATAAACATTCTGGGAGGGTCGACGGCAAGGATAAAAAACCAGAACCGCTGTATTTTCATCCAGGATCCTGTGACATGATTGTTGCATGCCGGAAGCGTGCCAGCATCACTCTGAACCTTTTGTGCAGGCTTATTCTGCCAGATCGTGCTAATTCACTCCCAAATGACCTCCAACGGTCATTCTTTCCCGGATTGCCCTGCAATCACCTTGCTCCGCCGCGGTTTCCGCTCATCGTGAACTCCCTGCCATGCTTTTCCGCCACTCCAAAGCCGACCTCTTTGTCCCCGATCAAACGGACCCCGCCCAGGCCTTCGCCCGCGTCACGCACCTCGGCATCGTCAGCCACCAGGACGATCTGGAAATTGCTGCCTATCATGGCATTACCGAGTGCTTCCGCCAAGACAACAAATGGTTCGGCGGCGTGGTGGTGACCAACGGATCCGGAAGCCCTCGCAAAGGGCCCTACGCCCACTACACCGATGAGGAAATGCTCGAAGTGCGCAAGCATGAGCAGCGCAAGGCGGCCTTCGTGGGGGAGTACAGCGTCATGGTGCAGCTGGGCTATCCCAGCGATGAGATGAAGAACTCCCGCAAGGCTGATGTGACGGACGATCTGTTGCGCATTCTCAAGCTGACCCAGCCGCAGTTTGTTTATCTGCACAATCCCGCGGACCGGCATGACACGCATGTGGCCACCTTTCTCCGGTGTCTGGAAGCACTTCGCGCCCTGCCCAAGGATGCCCGTCCTCAGCGCGTGTACGGCTGTGAAGTCTGGCGCAAGCTCGACTGGCTGCTGAGCGAAGACAAAGTGATGCTCTGGGTGGACCAGTACCCGCATCTCATTGGTGCCCTGCTGGCGGTGTTCGATTCCCAGATCAGCGGTGGCAAGCGCTACGACCTGGCCGAGGAAGGCCTGCGTCGTGCCAATGCGACCTACTTTGACTCCCACACGACGGATGCGACGAACTCACTGACCTTCGCGATGGATCTCACGCCGCTCATTCAAGATGATACCTTGAACCCGGAAGACTTCGCCATCGGCTTCGTGGACCGCCTCAAGGACGATGTGCGCGCACGCATGCGGAAATTTGCGTAAGCTGGGTGGCACACCGTTCTCTGTCTTCCGACAAAGTCTGAACTGTCCCGTATTGAACCCGAAGGGTTCGCCGTGAATAGCCATGGGTTGGACGAGCTTTGCGAGTCCAACCCATGGAAACGGGTTTTGGCGTTGCTACCGCGGAGCGGTAGGCCTAAATGCCCGATAGCCGATGGGGTGAACTGCATAAGGCACGCGGCCCAATGGGCCTACCACTTCGTGGTAGCAGCAGCGCGGTTCATATTCATGGCGAACTCTTCGAGTGCAATCCAGCCAACGGGGAAAGATGCCTCACGGACAAACGGAGCGCCACCCCGCCGTGGTGAACGGAGCGCCGCACAACCTTCCGCCCCTGGACGACGTTGGGCGTTACGCCTGACGCCTGAGTCCGCTACACCCCAGGCTTGGCACCGCGCCATCCCTTCTCCCACTGGGTGGTGAGTTGTTTCACCAAATCCGCATGACGAGGATCTGCGGCGATGTTGATGTTTTCCTGCGGATCGGTTTGATGATCGTACAGCTCCACGGCTGTGACCTGGGTGGGATTATTGCGATCCACCCAGCGGGTGAGGCGGTAGCGGTCCGTGCGCATGCTGTAGCCCATGACGGCTTTGCCGGCCTCCTTCGGACCACGGGGATACTGGCTGAAGGCAGCGGTTTTCCACGGCTTGCCGGGATCATTCAGCAGTGGTGCAAAACTTGTGCCTTCCAGGTGCGCGGGTAGCGGGAGGCCGCAAAGTTCTGCCAGGGAGGGGTAAATATCCACAAACTCCACCAGCGCTGGTGATTTCTGGCCGGCGGCATTCATCCCGGGTGCGGAGATGAGCAGCGGAGCATTGGTGTCGTTTTCCATGGAGCTGTGTTTGCACCAGGACCCATGTTCACCCAGCTTCCAGCCGTGGTCGCCCCAGAAGACGACGATGGTGTTGCTTCTCAGTCCCAAGGTGTCCAGTTCATCCAGCAGACGTCCCACCTGGGCATCCATGTAGCTGATGGCAGCATAATAGCCATGCTTGAGCTGGCGGGCAATGTCGTCTGGGACGGGCCCCTCTTTCGGAATGCCCACGTAGTTGCGCAGTTCGCCAAAGTTCGTCACCGCATAGTCAGGCGCATCCTTGGGAGGGAAGGGGTTTGGTGCCAGCGTGATTTGGGCGGGGTCATACAGATCCCAGTATTTCTTCGGTGCGACGAAAGGAAGGTGCGGCCGGATGAAGCCCACCCCCAGCCAGAAGGGCTGCCCCTTGCCCGCGGCCTCCTTGAGCGCTGTCACCGCCATGTCTGCCAGTGCGCCATCATGGAAGGTGTTATCCGGGCTGTCGGAGCTTTCAAAGGCCGGTCCCCGCGGCCCCGCTTTAAGCTTCTTGCCCTTGGCCTTGGCGGCAGCCACCTGCTTCTGGGCGAGTTCACGGTTTTCTGGCAGACCGTACGCGCCGTGAGGAAGTTTTGGCTTCGACCAGGGCACAGACCAGGATCCCGGATCATCAAGGCTCCCGTGAAACAGCTTGCCCATGCCCTGAACAAAGTAGCCCTGCTGCTTGAAGTGCTGAGGCAGTGTCACCACATCCGGCA
>JBGGMQ010000344.1:0-2572 GCA_041287975.1 Verrucomicrobium sp.
CCTGAACAACCACCTGAATCTAGGCCTCTTCGATGCCAAGATTTACGGTCTCATCGAGCTCCCTGCTAAAGTCCTTCCTTCGGACGTCGCTATTATCTGTGGGGGTGCTTTTGTGCTGTGCACCGTCGCTGCCTTGGTCCCTGCCTTCCTGGCAGCCAAGACCGAGCCGGCGGTGGCGTTGCGGGATTGACAAGGCAAAACGACCTTCCTCGAATTCCGCCAGCGCCCAGGTGGCCAAGCTTGGCAGTGTGGAAGAAGCGGCTCGCTTCTCGGTCCGCCTGCCCGTTGACTCCCCCTTTCTCGCAAACCCAGCGTTTTGTCGACCCACCACCGCAGAAGCGGCAGCGACTGGGAAAGGCGATCGCCGAATCGCCTTTGTGAACGGAGAAAATTCGTCTCCGCTTGGCATTCTCGTTGCCCGCCTCGACGCAATTTCATTGACGGAATGGCAGAAAGCACGATTTTTGTTCTATGGGCACACTAATCGCATCCCGATTGACTCAGTTGCTGGCCACTATCTCCGTCCTGAGCCTGTTCACGTCATGCGTCACGGCCACTGAACTGCCTGTCGACGCGGTCACACGGGTTGAGGGGTACTTTTCATCCAAGTTACCTGGATACATGAATGGGGAATCCCAGGCGGTCGGCATTGCCGGTTGGGAGGGATTCCCGACGAGGCTCCATAGCTATAAAATGAGCGATGGCAAAACGGCAAAGGTGATCATGTGCAATGCGGATGCCAACCGCCTGGCGCGCTGGGTGGTCTCAGCATGCCTTGAGGTCAAACAGAGCGCCGACAGTCAGTGGACAGACCGGCTTGCCAAACACATCATCAGTCAGTCAGGAGGGCAGTTTCCCGTGGCGGGAATTGTTTATGAGAATATGGATGGCCAGGGGAATGCCATTTACGTCTTTAGGAACGGTGTGACCTGTACTATCGCGGCGGTGGCCAACGGTACCCGTCGCCAGGTTACGGACGCTGAACAATCGGCGGCGTTGGATCCTCAAACCCCATTGGTCAAGGCGGGAAAGTACGCGCGGGTGTCGAGCACCCTCAGAGAGGAATACAAGGTGGCTGGTGGAATTTTGCCGACTGAGAACCTTGCCTGGCCTAATGCCGTCAGGAAGGAGTATCAGGCGGCACTCAACTCGGATCGTAATCTCCTCGTGGTCGCTTGGGCCAAGGCAAATCTGTGATGGCGCAAGGTGCTGCGCGAATCGCCGCGTCCTTCTGCCGATCTCATCACAATACATCCACAACTTCCACCGACTCCAGCGATAGTGTGGAAGAAGCGTCTCGCTTCTGGGTTCGCATGCCTGTTGAATTTCCTCTTCCCCCAATCATAGTTTGCACCAGCATTTGGTAGGTGGCAGTGACTGGGCGAGAGGCTCCGCTGACGGCGGTTGTGCAAAAAAGCACAAACCGCCACTCCTTGGACAGGGATGCGCTTCTACAGGGAAAGGAGTGCCGGATTTCAGCCGGGCTCAGTTGCGCTACAATGAGTTTTCACCCGCTTCATTACAGCCAGTCTGGGATGAGATCCCTCAACGCAAGAGAGGTTGAAGCAGACTCGCCTCGCCACTACGGTAGGATTGCGCCAAATTCGCAGCAGATTATATGACAAAAGCATCATCAATTCTGGTCGGTCTGTTGGCCATCGCGCTGGCATGCAGCAGTTGCGTCTACTACGGCCCCGTGGACACACACATGCACGAGAGCCAAGCTCCACCGGTGCTGCGTGAAGCGCTTCGAAACGACCTGGCTCCTGGCGAAAAGGTGGACTCCATCGTGGAGAGAAAATTCCGCGGGAAGCTGGTGGGCTATCACGTCACCATTCGAAGTTTGGAGGGCTCTTCCAAGCACAGTGTGCTCTATCGGAATGTCCGTGGGAAAGTCGTACGTGAGCAAATCACCACGCCTCCGCTGTCTCGCCCAGGCTGACGAATTGCGGATGGAGAACAGAGGCCGGCAGTGTGGAAGAAGCGTCTCGCTTCTCGGTCCGCTTGCCTGTTGATTTCCCCTTTCCCCCAACCCCAACGTCTTATTCCTATTTCAACGCCATCTCATGCACTCCACATTAAGGAAATCACTGTTGATGGCTGCACTTTCGGCGGGAGTACTCCTCTCATGTCTGACGACACAAGCCGCAGCTGAGGAGCGTCGCAAAGTCCTCGCCTACGTCCCCAACTGGATCGACCTCAAGACTTACTCAGAATCCATCCCCTACGAGAAACTGACGCACATCAACATCGCGTTTGAGAATCCCGTCAACGATCAGGGCGAGATCTCTTTCAACCCGGAGAACGCGGTGTTGATCAAAAAGGCGCACGAACACGGCGTGAAGGTCTGCATTTCCATTGGTGGTGGTTCGGCATCCGGCAACAAGGTATTGAAAGCCCGGTACTTTGATCTTCTGGGAGCGGCCAATCGAGACCGCTTTGCAGCGACTCTTGCCGACTACGTATCAAAGCACGAATTCGATGGACTGGACGTCGACATTGAAGGGCCGTCCATCAACCAGGACTATGGAAGTTTCATTGAATCCCTCGCAGCCGTCTTGAAACCAAGAGG
>JBGGMQ010000345.1:0-3849 GCA_041287975.1 Verrucomicrobium sp.
AGCAGGATGCCGGCCCCACCAACAACTGGGTGGAGCCCAATGAAATGAAGGGGACCCTCAAGGGGCTCTTCCGGGGCAGCATGAAGGGGCGCACCATGTACGTGGTGCCGTTTTGCATGGGTCCGCTCGGCTCCAAGTTTAGCGTCATCGGCGTGCAGTTGACCGACTCACTCTACGCCGTGGTGAACATGAAGCTCATGACCCGCATGGGCTCGGCGGTGCTGGAGCAACTGGATGAAGACGGTGATTTCGTGCCCTGTCTGCACTCCGTTGGGGCTCCGCTTGCTGCTGGCCAGAAGGATGTCTCCTGGCCCTGCAATGCAGAGAAATACATCGTCCATTTCCCGGAAGAGCGTTCCATCTGGTCCTACGGCAGCGGCTACGGCGGCAACGCCCTCTTGGGCAAGAAGTGCCTCGCCCTCCGCATCGCCAGCGCCATGGGGCGTGATGAGGGCTGGATGGCGGAGCACATGCTCATCAGCGGCGTGGAGTCGCCCGATGGCAAGAAGACCTATGTCGCTGCCGCTTTTCCGAGCGCCTGCGGCAAGACCAATTTTGCCATGCTGGTGCCCCCCCTCGCCTACCAGGGCTGGAAGGTCACCACCGTGGGCGATGACATCGCCTGGCTCCGCCCCGGTGCGGATGGCCGCCTGCGCGCGGTGAACCCTGAGGCAGGCTACTTTGGCGTTGCTCCCGGAACCTCCTGGCAGAGCAACCCCAATGCCATGGCCTCCATGCGGGCCAACACCATCTTCACCAATGTGGCCCTCACCGATGATGGCGATGTCTGGTGGGAGGGGCTGAGTGATCCCCCCGAGCATTTGATCGACTGGACCGGGCAGGAATGGTCCCCCGACTGCGGTCGCAAAGCCGCTCACCCCAATTCCCGCTTCACCGCACCGGCCTCCCAATGCCCCACCATCGATCCCGACTGGGAGAAGCCGGAAGGCGTGCCGATTGACGCCATCATCTTCGGGGGTCGCCGTGCCACCACCATGCCGCTCGTGTTCCAGTCGTTCAACTGGGTCCATGGTGTCTTCGTCGGTGCCAACATGGGCAGCGAGATGACCGCCGCCGCTGCGGGCACGGTGGGCAAAGTTCGCCGCGATCCCATGGCCATGCTGCCCTTCTGCGGCTACAACATGGGAGACTACTTCAAGCACTGGCTGCACATGCGCCGCCGCATCGCTGACCTCCCGCGCATCTTTCACGTGAACTGGTTCCGCAAAGACGCTGAGGGCAAGTTCATCTGGCCCGGTTTCGGCGAGAATATGCGCGTGCTGGAGTGGATCGTGAATCGCTGCCGTGGCAAGAGCCGTGGCCACGAGACGCAGCTCGGCTGGATGCCCAACTTCCACGAGATCAACATGGAGGGCATCGAAGGTATGGATGAGGCCCGCTTCGACTCTCTCATGAAGGTGGATCACAAGGAGCTTCGTCAGGAGTTGCTCAATGCCGAAGAGCTCTACCTGGATCTGTACGACTACCTGCCCAAGGAGCTTGTCTACCAGCGCGAATTGCTGGCGGGTCGGTTCTAAGATCCAGGCAAAGTCCGCAAGAAAGTTCAAGGAAGGCCCAAGTCTCCAACCTGCCGGCGGGGGAGAATGGGCCTTCTTCAATTTTGAGTTTTGAAGTTTGGCATTTGAAGTTTAGTTCCCTCCATGACCGCCGCTTCCGACTCCCTCTCCCTTTTGGGCCGTTCTGAATCCCGCCTCCCCGCTTCGCCAGATGACGCGAAGCTGGAGACGTTTCCGAACCGTACCCCGGGCCGGAACTACCGCATCACCCTGAACGCGCCGGAATTCTCGTCCCTCTGCCCGGTCACCGGTCAGCCAGACTGTGCTCACATCGAGATCGTGTATGTGCCGAATGAGCTGTGTGTCGAGACCAAGTCCCTCAAGTTCTATCTGGCCTCCTATCGCAATTTCCCCTCCTTCAACGAGGCCATTGTGAACCGTATCCTGGACGATCTGGTCGCCGCCACTTCGCCCAAACAAATGACCGTCCGCGGTGACTTCGGTGCCCGAGGCGGCATCCAGTTGAGTTGTGAAGCGCGCTACCCCGATTTCGAAGACGACGAGACTGCCGAGTGCGGTGGTGGCGGCGGTTGCGGTCACGCCCACTGAGTTCCTTCAAATCCTCACTTCCCATGAAAACCCTCGTCCTTCTCAGTGGCGGCATGGATTCTGTAGTCGCCCTGCATTGGGCGGCTCGGGAGCTTGAGGTGATGGGTTGTGTCAGCTTTGACTACGGTTCCAAGCACAATGCTTGTGAGATCCCCATGGCCGCCTGGCATGCCGGAAAGGTGGGTGTCCGCCATGACGTCATCAAGCTGGATTTCATGAACCAACTCTTCGCCTCCGACTTGCTCCAAAGCGGGGGTGACATCCCTGATGGGCACTATGAGGAGCTCAGCATGAAGCGAACGGTGGTGCCCTTTCGAAATGGCATCATGCTGGCCATCGCCTGCGGCTTGGCCGAGAGCCGTGAAGCCGGTGGCGTGGTCATCGCCGCCCACAGCGGCGATCACGCCATCTATCCCGACTGCCGGGAGCCCTTCATGCAAAGCATGGCCGCAGCCATGACTCATGGCACCTATGCCAATGTCGAACTGCTGCGCCCATTCATCGCCCATGACAAGGCAGGCATTGCCAAGCTCGGTGCCGCTCTCGGTGTCGATTTTGCTCACACCTGGTCCTGCTACAAAGGCGGCGAGATTCACTGCGGCACCTGTGGTACCTGTGTAGAGCGTCGCGAGGCCTTCCTCCATGCCGGTGTGCCCGACCCTACTATGTATCGTGATCAGGGCCCGCTCCCCGTGAAGCCCTGACATTCTTCTTACATCCTTCTGACAGCGCCCTGACCCGGAAGGGGACAGAATAGGGGAAGCTTCATGCGAACATCGTTCCCGCGGCCCTCTGCCGCGACGGCGGTGTGAACTCCGTGTCCTCCGACCATGAATCCTTCCCATTCCCTCCGCCTCCCCGCCGCCTGGCTCGCCGTAGCATCCTCCCTCGCGGTGGCCCAGTGTCCCTGGGCACGGGCGGAGCCTCCAGCTTCCTCCGTCACGCTGTCTGCTGAGCTTGCCCATCCCCAGATTGCCGCAGGGCGTAAAATGACGACCTACCTCAAGGTGGGCCTCATGGGGAATGAGCTTGAGGCCACCGCCAATCGGGCCCCGGTCAACGTCGCCATCGTCATCGACAAATCAGGCTCCATGGGCGGCAACAAGATCGTCCATGCCAAAGAAGCCGCTCAACAGGCTCTCGACCGTTTGGGGATGGAGGACGTGGTCTCAGTTGTCGCCTATGATGACGAGGTCCACTTGATCTCGCCCCCCACCGGGCTCAAAGAGCGCGATGCCGTGAAGGCCGCCATTGCCCGCATCCAGGCTGGCGGCTCAACGGCCTTGTTCGCCGGCACCAGCAAGGGGGCCGAAGAACTGCGCCGCAACAAGCGCCCCAATCAGGTGAACCGCATCGTGCTCCTCTCCGACGGCATGGCCAATGTCGGTCCGTCCACCCCACAGGACCTCGGGCGTCTCGGCACCTCGTTTGCCAAAGAAGGCATCACCGTCACCACCCTCGGTCTCGGGCTGGGCTACAACGAGGACCTCATGACGGAACTCGCTCTGCGCAGTGATGGCAATCATGCTTTCATTCAAAACAGCAAGGAACTGGCCACCATCTTCCAGAACGAGTTTGGCGACATCCTTTCCGTCGTCGCCCAGCGCCTCAGCGTCCGCATCCAATGTGCCGAGGGCGTGCGCCCCGTCCGCGTCCTCGGTCGCGAGGCGGACATCCACGGCCAGGAAGTGACCGTGGACATGAACCAGATCTACGCCCGCCA
>JBGGMQ010000346.1:0-3737 GCA_041287975.1 Verrucomicrobium sp.
CACGTCCACCATGTGGTCCAGTGTGCCTGCGCCGCCGCTGGCGATCACGGGAATGGTGACTGCTTCGCTCACTGCCCGGTTCAGGGCGAGGTCGTAGCCAGCCTTGGTGCCGTCGGCATCCATGCTGGTGAGCAGGATTTCTCCTGCACCGCGACGGCAGACCTCCACAGCCCATTCCACGGCATCGATTTCCACACCGTCACGGAGGGCGGGCTTGCGGCCACCGTGGGTGTACACGGTCCAGGAGCCGCGAGCATTGCGCTTGGCGTCGATGGCGACCACCAGCGCCTGGCATCCGAAAGCGGAGGCTCCTTCGTCGACGACTTCGGGATTGAAGATGGCAGCCGTGTTCACGCTGACCTTGTCTGCTCCTGCCAGGAGCATCTGGCGCATGTCTGCCACCGTGCGAATACCGCCTCCTACCGTAACGGGCATGAAGCAACGCTCGGCAGTTCGCTCCACGACGTCTACAATCGTGCGGCGTTCGTCGCTGGAAGCGGTGATGTCCAGAAACACCAGTTCGTCCGCCCCCTGGTTGTTGTAGGCCACTGCGCACTCCACGGGATCGCCTGCGTCGCGCAGCTCAAGAAACTTGGTGCCTTTGACGACCCGGCCGTTGTTCACGTCGAGGCAGGGGATGATGCGTTTGTTCAGCATGGATTCAGGAAAGGTGGAGAATCTTGGTTAGACCAGATTGGCAAAAAAGCGAATCCTGGGAGAAGATGGGCGTGAGATGCCCGCCCCCGCTCGCCGAAAATCAGCCAAGAGCCCTGCTCCCACCGCACCTGTGGTGGAGCCCTTGGCGACGGCCCGGCCCGAGGAGGAATATGAGTTTCTAACGTTCATGGAGGTGGAGCGCAGTGCCTCTCCCCGCACGCTGGAGAACTACCGGCATGCTTTGGATACGTTCCGGAAGAAGCATCAGGGCTTTGAGGCCTGGTCGACCTTGTCAGCCGACGACTTTCGCCGCTACCTCTATGAGCAGATGAAGGCGGAACTGGGCCGCGCTACCATCCGCCTGCACTTCGCGGCCCTGCGGTCCTTTTTCAAGTTCCTCAGCCGCCGACGGGGATTGCAGCAAAATCCCCTGTTGGAAGTCCAGCTACCCAAGCCGGAGAAAAAGCTGCCCGTAGTGCTGACGCTGACCCAAGTGGAGTGCCTGTTGGATCTCCCGCTAAACACTCCCCGGGAGAAACAAGCCCCGGCATGGGGCCCGGAGCGGGATGCGGCCATCCTGGAACTTTTTTACAGCACCGGGGTCCGTATCAGTGAACTGGCCTCCCTGAATGTTGAGGATGTCGATGTCTACACGGAAACGCTTCGCGTGGTGGGGAAGGGGAGAAAGGAGCGCGTCTGCCCTGTAGGCGGACCTGCCATCAGAGCCTTGCAGAGATACCAAAGTCGGTTGGGTGTGTATGATGGTCCGCTGTTTCGCAGCAAGGTCGGCAAACGCATGACCACGCAGGCGCTCAATGACGTGGTGGTGAAGTACTGGAAGCTCTCAGGCATCCCCGTGCAGGTGACACCGCACAAGCTGCGGCATAGCTTTGCCACCCATCTGCTCAACAACGGAGCGGACCTTCGCAGTGTGCAGACTTTGCTGGGTCACGCCAGTCTCAGCACCACGCAGATATACACACATGTGACGACGGACCGCATGAAACAGGTGTATGATAAAGCGCACCCGCGGGCATAGTGACTAAAGCATATCTTTAGTATTTGTCCGGCTTTCCGCGAGGGGGGGCATCCACCAATATCTGTGGCTGCGATGAAAAGATACATTTGCAACTGTGTCGCATCATGATGCGTATCGATTGACCCCGTCCTGACACCTCAAATATTTTTTAGGGCGTCCGCTGGCGTTCGGGGAAAAACCTCCTGCCTTTCCCAACTCCTTTATCACACTTCACCTTCGCATGACTCGCTCGTTTCCCCTGTTCACCATCGCTACAGCAGGCCTGCTGGGGTTGGTGTTTACCTCCTGTCAGCAGAAGAAGTCCGGTGCGGCCGCACCCGCTGCCACTCCCAAGGTCACGGTGGCAACTCCCGTGGTCAAAACTATCATTGAATGGGATGAATTCGTGGGTCGCCTTGAGTCCCCCAAGATGGTCAACTTGCGCGCTCGCGTGGGAGGGTATCTGGAGAAGATTCACTTCAAGGAAGGAGCTGAGGTCAACGCAGGTGACTTGCTTGTCACCATCGACCCGCGGCCCTTTGAAGCTGCTGTAGAAGGCGCACGTGCTGAACTGGATCGCAACCGCACCCGCGCCGAACTGGCTCGCAATGAGGCGAAGCGCGCGGAGACGTTGATCAAGTCTCGCGCCATTGCTGCCGAGGACTATGACTCCCGCCTGAAAGCTGCGGCTGAAGCCGAGGCTGCCGTGCGCGTGGCAGACGCTGCCGTAAAGACGGCTGAACTGAATCTGGAATTCACCAGCGTGCGCGCACCCATCAGCGGTCGTATCAGCAATGCCCCCGTGACGGCAGGCAACCTCGTCACGGGAGGTGAAAAAGACTCGACCCTGCTCACAACAATTGTTTCCTTGGATCCCATCTATTGCTACATCGAGGTGGATGAGCAAAGTGCGCTGAAATACCGGCAGCTCTATCGTGACGGCAAGCGCCGCAGTGCCATCTTTGAGACGGTGGAAGCCCAGATGGGCCTGTCCAATGAGGATGGCTTTCCCCGCAAGGGTGTGATCGACTTCGTGGACAACCAGCTTCGTCCCGACACCGGCACGATCCGCTCCCGTGGAGTATTTCCTAATGCCGACAAGCTCATGGCCCCCGGCTTCTTCGCCCGGGTGCGCATTCCTGGTTCCGGCGAATATGAAGCGATGCTCGTGCGCGACAACGCAATCGGCAACGACCAGGGCCGCCCTTATGTTTTCGTGATCACCAACGAGAACAAAGCCGAGTATCGTGCCGTGCTGACTGGCCCCATGGAAGACGGCCTGCGCGTCGTTCGCTCCGGTCTCAAGGCCGGTGAAAAGGTCGTCATCAACGGCCTCATGAGCACCCGCAACGGCATCACGGTGCAACCGGAAGACGCTGAAATGGCTTTGCCGAAGGCACCCGAACCTGAAAGCGCAACCGCTACCACGGCGGCGGCCAAAAATTAGGAATTAGGAATTCTGAATTAGGAATGAAAGCCCAAGTGCGAAGCGCCAATGTCGTACTGGACAAGAGCTACGCGTTTGCTCTGGAGGTGATAGCCCTCTACCAATGCATGGTGGGATTTAAGGAGTTTGTTCTTTCAAAACAACTGCTTAGAAGCGGGACCAGTATTGGAGCAAATGTGGAAGAGGCCCAAGCCGCGCAGAGCTCCAAGGATTTCATCAACAAACTGTCCATCGCATGCAAAGAAGCACGTGAAACTCGTTACTGGCTGAGGCTGCTCCAGCAGAGCCAACTGTGCCCTATTGAATATGGCCCGCATCTCGAGCGGGTGGAAGAGCTGATTCGGATCCTCAACTCAATCATAAAAACCACCACGGAACGAAAGGCGGGCAGCACGAAGCCCATTCCTAATTCCTAATTCCTAATTCAGAATTCCTCATTTTTTGTTTCTATGAATTTGCCCAAGTTCTTCGTCGACCGCCCCGTGTTCGCTGCGGTAGTGAGTATTGTCATAACCCTGCTGGGAGGGCTGGCATTCATGCAGTTGCCCGTTTCCCAGTACCCGGAAGTGGTGCCGCCGACAGTGGTGGTAAGTGCGACTTATCCAGGTGCGAACG
>JBGGMQ010000347.1:0-7777 GCA_041287975.1 Verrucomicrobium sp.
CTGCTGCCGCCAGAAACCACCCGACCATCCTTCATACGAATGGTTCGGGTAGCCAGATCGGCGATGCCAAGATCATGAGTCACCAGTACCAACGTCACTTGGCGATCCTGATGCAACTTCAGCAAGAGCTGCAAAATCTGCTCAGCATTTTCGCTGTCGAGGTTGCCGGTAGGTTCATCTGCCAGGACCACGGAAGGCCCATTGGCCAGACCGCGGGCGATCGCCACTCGCTGACGTTCCCCGCCGGAAAGCTCTGACGGGAAGTGGGTTAGCCGATGGGCCAGCCCCACTGAAGTGAGAAGCTCAGTCGCCCGTTCTTTGCGCTGCGGACGTGTGAGCTCCCCCTCGAACATGGGGATCTGGACATTTTCCAGCACCGTGAAGGTGGGCAGCAAATGAAACGCCTGGAAGACAAATCCAATGTCGTGAGAGCGGTACGCCGCCGGATCCGGCATGTCAGGGATGGAACGACCACGAAATTTCAACGTCCCCTCACTCGGTACCGCAAGCGACCCGAGCAGTTGCAGCAGGGTGCTCTTGCCACAACCACTGGGACCTGTGATTGCCACGAACTCCCCTTCCCTGATTTCCAGGTCGACGCCACGCAAGGCGGCCACCTTCCCACCATCGAATTGTTTCTTTAATCCAATCGCCTCAAACACACAGGCACTGGAGGCGGAAGTCGCAGGTTCGGCCATAGGGGACGCTACACGGGGTGAATTCAATGGTCCAGATGATTGTTCGGAGATTGGAGAGGCGGAAAATTACGGCTTTCGTTTTTCCTCGCCCCGTTTTTCGGCTAGTCCCCACCGCGTGGGGCACTAAGATTCTTGATTCCCTCGGCAGTGAAGTCTGCATCCGTGTAAGAGACTCCGCGCTTGATGCGCGAGCCATCCACCACCGTGACAGTGTCCTGGCCAGGCCGGCGAACGGCAAGGTTTGCCGGGAGATACCGGCCGTCCACATTGGCCACATCAGTGGTGTCCACACGGCGGACCAGTTGGTTGGCAGCGGAGTACTTCTCCACACGCAGAGGGATCATGCGCTTTGTGTCGATCCAACTCCGCACTTTGGCGTAGCTGGAGCGGGCCCCCTTGGGCTTGGATTCCAAGATCTGGCAATTGGCACCATCCACGACCTCTGTCCCGACCAGGGTTTGGTCTTTCCAGGCAAAAAAGTTTTCCGTCACGTCCTCGTAGGAAAGATCACTGGCAAAGAGTGCATCTTTCAGGCTGCTTGCCTCCAGCGACGTGGTTTTGTCCGGCGGGACGTACACTGCGCCACTTCCAGAACTGCGCACCAGCACTGACTCCCCTTTCCTCTCTTTCGGCCACAGCACCTGATACACCACATCGGTCTGTCCGGGCGTCCGACGTGATTTGATCTGAAGTTGCAGCACGGTCTTGGCTTCCCCTGCGGCCGTTTTCACGTCCAGTTTTGCGCGGATGAGCGTGCTTCCGTCCTGCTGTTGAGCGCTGAGCTTCGCGGCCAAATCTGCGGCCGTCAGTCCGGCAACCGGTGCGGCGTCGGCCGCCACGGCAAAGGGAACTACGGCACTGCCGAGAAGAGCGATCATCAAAGGAACCAGTTTCATATGAAGGTGCTGAGCTAAAGTAGAGGCTAACCTGAAACGTGGACTGACCGACTGGGGGTCGTGTTCGATCATGGGAAAAACGAAAACAGGCGACAGCCTCACCTTCGCGAGAGTTTCCGTCGCCTGAAAGGAAAAACTTTGACGTTCCCGACACGTGGACGGTTTCTGGTAGCAAAAAAACAAAAGGTTCCCAACCTGTGCCCCTTCAGGTGGGTGCACATGTCGGGAACCGACAGTCGGTCACAGTTTAGGGACCATGAAAAACTTCTTAGTCGCGGCGGTCTTTTGCATCTTCGCGAGCCTCTTCGCGCCGCTCCTTGGCGTCTTTACGGGCGTCCTTGGCCTCTTCGCGGGCATCCTCCTGCCGATCTTTGAGATCCTCACGCTCATCCTTGGTCAATGGCCGGGTGGGTGCAGTGGTTGTCGTCGTAGTGCGGGTAACGACCACGCGATTGGCGATCATGCGGTCTCCTTCACGCACGTACTGAACCGTCACGGGCACTCCGGGTGCAATCTTTTCCACGGCAACGGGATTGCCATTTTCGTCCACATAAGTTGTGGAGCTGGATACCCCGTAAGTCAGAGGGGCGGCCCCGGATGCGGAGCGCAACACGATGCTGTTAGAGCCGGGGGAGAACTCGCTGATCGTACCGGCACCTGAGGTAGAGTTGGTAGTGGTGGTTCGGGTGACCTGGGCTCCTCCGGGAGTCGTGGCTACCGTCTTCTTCACTACCACGCGTGAGGCCACCATGCGGTCACCTTCACGAACGTAGTTCACAGTAATCGGCGCACCTGAAGTGATGTAGGACGCTTCTACTGGAGTTCCAGCCTCATCCACAAAGGTGGTCTGCTTGGTGACGTAGTAGTTGGCTGGCCCGGCCTCTTGGGTCACGACCAACGTCTGGCCAGGGGAATACTGGGAAATCGTACCATACCCAGTTGTGGCGGTTTCAGTGACGACGACTTGGGCAGGTGCCGTGGTACTCAAGGCGACGAAGGCCGCGGCCAACAGGCCACCGGCGGTTTTGGAAAATGAAGTTTTCATCTTGGGGATTCAGTTTGGAAGGGTTGGTATTTGCTAACCGACGGCGTGGTACCAGCGGTTTTCATTGCGGGATCGGGCAACACCTGTGAACCGGTCGGGAAAAGTACCCTGACAAAAGAAGTGCCTCCTCAGCCTGAGAGGCATAGGTCAATTAAAATTGGAAAGAAGGGCGGTCAGCCCCCCACCACATCACGTCAGCGCACCAGCCCCGTGCATGGACGCATTTATTTCATCAATCCCAATCGACCGGGTACGTCAGTTCGATTCGCAATCACTTCACCTTCTGCCTGATGCCGCGCCACTGGGAACCTACTTTGGGATCCGCCAGGCAGCCCATGAGGTGCCAAAGGGCGTGAGTGTAGCTGGGGAACGGCGGATGCTCGTCTTCATGGACGGGCAAAAGGTCTTTGCGGTGCAGGGGCAGTTCCGCGTGGGGAATGCCCGCCTTCTGGTGATGCACTCCGTGGAAGGGTTCGTGCAACAGCGTGAAGGACACGATTTTGCCCAGTACAGAGTCGGCCACAATGCTGCGCGTCGCGCTGCGAATGGTGCAGCCGGTCAGGCCCACATGCTCAATGTACTTGCGCCAAGCCTGAAGGTTGCCAGCGATGAAGCCGGGAATCAGATACAGTCCAAAGTAGTACTTCCACACTCCGAACCAAGCCACGAGCGACACCACCACCACCCAGAATCCCACAATCAGGAAGAGTTCCGACCAAATACGCCGACGCACCTTCTTGTTCCGGATCGGTGAATTCTTGCGGACGAAAGTTCGCAAAAACACCAATGGCGTCACGAACAAGCCAAAACTCAGTTCAAGAAAGGCTGCGAAAACACGAAACCAGCGAGGCTCTTTAGGGTCCACGAAAGGCCAGAACTCCTCGTCCCTCTCTGACGAGAGGTGCGCGTGGTGGGTCTGGTGAGCCGCCCTGTAAAGGCTGAAACTGGTCAGACTGAGGATGCCGATGAAGACACCATCCAGTTCATTGAGGAACCGGTTCTTGCGCAGCATCCCATGGGAAGCTTCGTGGAATCCGATAAGGTTGCCGTGCATGAGGTGGCTGCCAATCAACATCAACGGCACTGCCACCCAGTAATTGTTATAGTACAATGCCCAGATGGTCGCCCCCAAGTTCAGGGCCAGTGAAACGGTGAGCACCGGGAAGGCGGCGTGGCTGAACCAGTGTGCCTCCTGCTCATGCGGCTCCGAGATGTACTCCGCTGATTCAGCGGTCATTGAGGACGAGGTAACGGAGGCTTGCTTCATGGCCGGTCGGGGTCAACGGTCAAGGGTGCGTTGGGCAGGCGATCAGAGCTGAAATGCTCTTCTCAGGCGTGGCAGAGGCCGCAGCCAGGATAGATTGGTACATGGCATCCATCTTTTCAATCTCTGACCGGGAAAAGAGTGAGGACCGGTACAGCCAGACCACTTCCAGTTGATCGTCCTCTTGCGTGACTTCGCAGGCAAGATCGAATCTGGCGGTGCCAGTAGATCTCATGCGCAGCTTCATGGAAATTCCAGGAAGCCCAACATCTGGAACCGGATGATTCTGAAGAGCAAACCTGACATCGAATACGGGATTGTGCCCCGGTGAGGGAGCATCACCCACCGCCCGGGCCAACTCTGCGAACGGCATCGCATTGGCGAACGCATCCATCGCCTTTTCGTGCATGGCCTTGACCGACTCTGTGAAAGGTCGATCCGCCACCACCTGGCCGCGCATGGGCACCACGCCTGAAACGTAGCCCATGGTTTCCTTCATCGCGGGATTGGTCCGGTTCGCCACGGGAGTGCCTACGACGATGTCATCGACACCTGTCCACTGGGACAGCATGGTCTGAAAAGCCGTCAGCAATGTGCTGAACAGCGTTGTGTGGGTCCGTTTGGCCAAGTCCTGGATCGCTTTGGCCGGAGCCGCGGAGATGTGCGTCCGCCAACGCTTTAAGGCATGCGCCTCCCCTGGAGCCCGGGTTGGGGATGACCAGAGACGCGGAGCCCCTTCCAAAGTGGGCCGCCAAAAGGCTGCCCGTTGTTCAATATCAGCTGGTTGCCAAAGTGCTCGCTCCGCCGCACTCCAGGCGGAGTACGACATCGGCACAGGTGGCAACGGGGTCTTGATGCCTTTGATGATTTGAAGACAGGACGCCCAAAGGTCCTGAACAAAAACCCCCAGACTCCACCCATCCGCAATGGCATGATGGGCCGCAAAGACCAGGACGAAGTCGTCCGGAGCCCGCACCAGCATCTCCACTCGGTAGAGAGGCCCGTGCATCATGTCGAAAGGCTCGGCAAAGATCCCCTGGATCAACTCCTCCAGCGCCTCTTCCGCAAGCCCTGAGGGGACATCACGGAACTTGAGATTGGCTTCCCCTGTGGCGCGAACCATTTGGAGAGGCTGCTCCCGGCCAGGCAGAAAGGTCAGTCGCAACGCCTCCTGACGGTCTACTACTGCCTGCACGACGGCCAGGCAGACTTCGCGGGGAATGCGTCCCCGCATGTAGATCAGGCTGCAGATGTGGCTGGCCGGGTCTGACACCGGCACAGGAGTGGTCTCCCACAGCTCGCGTTGTGGGAATGATAGGGGCTGGAGCCGGATCTCCCCGCTTTGCAGGAGCTGTTTGAGCCGGGCGCGCTTGTCTTCAGACATCAGGCTACGTACTGGATTCTATCCTAGGAGCTTTTTGCCGCAGACAATGCGTCGGGTTCGTCGTCACCAAGCAGGCGGTCCAGATCCTCATCGGAAATGGAGTCGATATCGACTTCCTCCACCTGGGCCGCAGGAGCTGGCACCACAGGAGCCGCCGGGGCCGCAGCCACAGTGCCACCTGCTTTGCCGCCCATACGCTCAGAGATGAGGTTGGCGATCTGGCCAATCGTGCGGGCACGCATCAGGCTGGTTGGAGGCAGAGCCACGCCAATCGCAGCTTCCAGGGAGTTTTCAATCTCCACACCCATCAGCGAGTCGAGACCCAAATCGGTCAACGGCTGGTCGTTGCGCAGCGAATCGGGTTTGACGCGCAGGACGCCACCCACCACTTCACGCACCGCCGCAGCGATGACTTCATCCTTCTCTTGAGCCGAAGCCGACTCAATCCGCAGACGCCAGTCGGAAGCACCGCCGGAAGACTCTTGATCTTCCACCCCGGAGGCGAAGATGCGCTCCAGCAACGGATTTTCCTGCATACCGCGGAAGGACTGGCGCCACTTGCCCCAGTCCACCCGGATGGCGGCGCCTTGAGCCGTACCCGCCGTGAGGAAGTTTTCCATCAGTGCGACCACTTCGCCAGGGGACAGAGAGGCCGTACCCTGACGGGCAAGGAACTCAGCCACCTTCTCATTGCGAGCCACATAACCTTCACCACCCAGCACACCCCAGTTGATGGTCAATGCGGGAAGACCTTGAGCCCGGCGATGATGCGCGAGCGAGTCAAGGAAGGCGTTGGCAGCAGCGTAGTTGCCTTGAGCCGGGTTGCCAAAGATGCTCGAGATCGACGAGAACATCACAAAGCAATCCAGATCCAGCTTGGCCGTCGCTTCATGCAACAACCAGGCTCCGTAGGATTTGGGAGTCATCACGGACTCCATACGGTCGTGATTCAGCGCCGCCAGCGGAGCATCATCAATGACCATGGCCAGATGGAACACCCCCTTGAGCGGGACGCCATCCCCTGCCCCAGCGACGAGGCGGGTCACGTCTTCTGCCGAGCCGACATCTGCCGAGATCGCCTGAACGTCGACACCGCGGGACCGAAGCTCTTCCACAAATGCTTCAGCACCAGCAGTCTTGATCCCGCTGCGGCTGCTCAGTGCCAGATGGCGGGCGCCACATTGCACCAGCCAGTTGGCGATCACCTTGCCAAAGCCACCAAAGGCACCCGTGATGAGATAGCGGCCATCCGCTTTCACTTCAAAAGGCGTCACAGGGGCTTCACCACGGCGTGGCACAAAGGCATCCGGGAAGGAAACCACCACTTTACCGATGTGCTTGCCTTGAGCCATCTGGCGGAAGGCAGCATCCACACGGCAGGCCGGGAAGGCGCGGAACGGAAGTGCATGCAGGGCACCCTGCTCCACCAAGCCAGCGACCTCTGCCAGCAACTGGCGGGAAAGCTCGCCATCGCCACTGAAGACCGCATCCATGGCGACCACGTGGAAGGAGGCATTGCGCCGAAGCGGCCAGAGCGGGATGCGGGAGTTCTGATAGATGTCGCGCTTACCGATTTCGATGAAGCGACCGAACTCAGCCAGACAGGCCATACCCATCGGGATCGCCTCTGCGGCAAGGGCATTCAACACCACGTCCACACCCCGCCGGTTGGTGAGGTTCATGACCGCGTCCACAAAGTCAGCACGACGGGAATCAATGACGTGTTCCACGCCGAGCGTTTCGAGGAGCGAACGCTTCACGCCACTGCTGGCAGTGGCGATCACCTTGACCCCGAGATGATGGGCGATCTGGATCGCCGCCATCCCCACCCCACCGGCACCGGCGTGGACAAGGATGGATTCACCGGCACGCATCCGTGCGACGTTGGCGAGGGAGTGCCAGGAAGTCATGAAGACCACCGGCAGTGTTGACGCCTCTTCATAGGAGAGATTCCCAGGAATAGGCAGCACGTCACAACCACGGGCGAGCGTCTGGGTGGCCAGACCAAAGACGGCCAGACCAAACACCCTGTCTCCCACGGAGACGTGAGTGACGCCAGAACCCACTGCGGTGATGATGCCAGCAACCTCGTCACCAAAGATCCGCGCATCAGGCGCTTCTCCAGGGTAAAGAGCGAGAGCCTTCAGCACGTCGCGGAAGTTCATCCCGGCGGCTTTCACATCGATCATGACTTCACCTGGACCACACTCAGGTGCGGTGAACGGAGTGAAGCGCAGCGTGTCAAGGTGACCACGCTCACGGGACTCAAGACGCAGCGGCACGGTCGGTTCCAACCACTGCTCACGCACTGGAAGTCCGCGGTCGAGACGCTGGACATAGCGAGCTTCACCACGGAAGGCGACTTCCCGCTCTGCATCGGTGCGGAGCAGTTCACCCCACAGCAGATTGAGATCTGCCACCGAAGCTGTCGGCGGAAGGTCAATGCCACGGCAGGTGATGTCAGGATGCTCGTTGTGAACGACACGGACG
>JBGGMQ010000348.1:0-10116 GCA_041287975.1 Verrucomicrobium sp.
CTGCCCAACCGCACGCGGGTGGCAGATGCCATCCTTTTCACCTACAAGGATCGCACGGATGGCCACTGGGAGATCTTCCACGTCTGTCAGGTGCGAGGCATGCCTCTTTATCTGGTGGATCTGATGGCGCGCGATCTGCAGTTCGTGCACACACCTCCGGGACCCTTGGGGCAGGAGGGCCTGGCAGGATTCGAAGGCAGTTTCAGCCTGGATCAGCTCCCTCCTGGAGAGCATCGCATCATGGCGTGGACGCTCGACTATGCCACCCAGCGGGTCTACCCCATGATCGGCTACTTCGAGATCGACACCACAAAGACGCGGGTGAAAAAGCTTGGTTCTGATCCAAAGGAAGTGAACCTGCACTGGTTCCTGGAAAAGGGCCGTGGGAACCCCAACTGGGAATTGCTGAAATAGTGAATGCAGTCGGAGCGGGGTGGTGGATTTCTCCCTCCCGGTTTGCAGGATCTCAAAGGTTCTGTTTGGAAAGCGTTGAAACTGTGGCCGCGCCTGCTAGGAAGACACGATGCGCATCCTCCTCGCCCTGGATAAATTCAAAGGCTCGCTGACCACACGGGAAGCCTCGGATGCGGTCACGCGTGGGCTTGTCGCAGCGGGGGTCCAGGCGGAAATCAGTGTCTGTCCCATTGCCGACGGCGGTGAAGGATTCACCGCTGCCGTGCTTACGTGCACGGAAGGCCGCTGGTGCGAAGCTCCGGTGCATGACGCGCGAGGCCGGCAGACGATCGCGAAATACGGCATTTTGGAGCGAAAAGGGCGGCTGGAGGCGATCATGGAAATGAGCGCCGCCTCCGGGCTCGCGATGGTGAATGATCTCCCTCTCGACCCCGAGGTGGCCAGCACGCGTGGCACCGGGGAGATGATGATGCACGCTCTGGAGCAGGGGGTGCGCCGCATCCTCATCGGCATCGGTGGCAGTGCCACGAATGACGGCGGCACGGGCATGGCCTCAGCCGTGGGGGTGCAGTTTCTCGACGCCAATGAGGTTGTTGTGAACGATCTCCCTGCGGAATGGGACCGCGTGAACCGCATCGCCAAGGAGCATCGTCTGCCTTGTGAAGTGGTCGTGGCCTGTGACGTGACCAATCCTCTATTGGGTGAGCATGGCTGCACTCAAGTCTATGGGCCTCAAAAAGGGGTCAAAGACGTACCCAAGTTTGAGATGCGCATGACCCGCCTGGCCGACATGGTGCAGCGGGATCTGGGCTGTGATCACCGGAAAGAGGCTGGCGCTGGCGCCGCTGGTGGACTCGGCTTCGGCCTCATGAGCTTCTGCGGTGCCAAGTTGCAGAGCGGGTTCGACTTGGTGGCGGAAGTCACGGGACTGAGGGAACACATTCTGAATGCGGATATCGTCATCACTGGCGAAGGCAAGCTGGACGCGCAGACGCTGCACGGCAAAGGCCCTCTCGGTGTTGCCGACATGGCTCGCCAGGCTGGCAAACGCGTCATTGGTGTCGGTGGAATCATTGACGACAGCGAGGAGCTTCGCTGCCGGTTTGACGCCCTCGTTCAGGCAAAGCCCGCTGAAGTCCCAATTCCCGAAGCCATTCGCCGTGCAGCGGAGCTTCTGGAGAGCGCCGTGAAGCACTGGGCGACCAGCTACCCCTTTTAGTTTTAGGAAAAGGGTTGCGACGGAAAGGGGAACGGGAATCAACCGTGGACAGCCACCCTTTCCTGCGCTTCGTTTACGGTTCCACCCCCACCAATCCTCACACGACAGTTACCGAATTATGGGCAAAAAAGTTGTTTTGTTGTTTTCCGGGCAGGGTGCCCAGAAAGTAGGTATGGGCCAGGATTTGGCGGCCACCTATCCCGAGGCCAAGGCCTTGATCGAGCGGGCGGACGAAGTGCTTGGATTCAAGCTGTCGGAAACCATGTTTCAAGGCCCAATCGAGGAGCTTACCCGCACTTCCCGCTGCCAGCCAGCCCTCTACACCCACGGTCTCGCCGCATTGGAAGTCTTGAAGGCCAAAGTGCCCAATCTCGAGATTGCTGCCTGCGCCGGACTTTCCTTGGGTGAATTCACCGCCCACGCTGCTGCCGGGACGTTTGACTTTGAAACCGGATTGAACCTCGTGTTCCAGCGTGGCACATTCATGGAAGAGTCCTGCGAAGAAACCAAAGGGGGCATGGTCGCCCTCATTGGCGGTGAAGAGAGCGCCGTCCGTGAACTCGCTGCCGAGTGCGATGTGGATGTGGCCAATTTCAACTCCCCCGGCCAGATCGTAGTGAGTGGCACCATGGAAGGCGTCAGCGCTGTGCTTGCCAAAGCCAAAGACAAGGGCATTCGCAAAGCCGTACAACTTCCCGTCGCCGGTGCTTATCACTCCCGGCTCATGAAGTCCGCGCAGGACAAGCTGGCCGTTGTACTGGAGAAGACGCCGCTCAAACTCTCTAGCGTGCCTGTCGTCAGCAACTATGAGGCAGACGTTGTCACCAGTGACGTGGTCATACGCTCCACGCTGGAGCGTCAGGTCACGGGTTCCGTGCGTTGGACGGAGTCCATGCAGCTCCTCCTCAAGGAAGGGTGTGACTTTTTCCTCGAACTCGGGCCTGGTGGTACCCTCGCAGGGTTTATGGGCCGCATCCAAAAAGGCGTGAAGGTGCTTTCCATCGAGGACTCAAAAGGTCTGGAAGCGGCCGTGGCGGAGTTGAATAGATGAGGTGGGGGAGGGGAGCGTATGTGGGCTTCCGACACGGGTTGGAAGCTGACTAGCCACCAAGTTATCTGGAAACATCCAACACCTGGCGACGCAGGAGCTTTGGAGTGCTGCGGCCCGACGCAGCTTTGGGAGGTGATTGGTGAGCGAGTGGGTAAACGTGCGAGCGGAGCAATGATCCGTCATTTCGACACCCGACCTACTCCAGGATCCTCGCCCCATCTAAAAATCGTCATCAATCTTCAACCGATCCGTTTTGAACGACGCCACAGTCTTAAGCCAAGCTTTCGACGCTGTCCGCTCAAACCAAGCCGCAGAGCACCAGGGATACTCACGCGCCTGCAGCACCAATCCATGCTTGACCGGATTGTTGTGAACATAGGTCAATCGCGAAATGTAAGAGTTTTCGTACGTGAGTCGTGTGTCCCAATAGTTGTGCCACACCTTTCTGCCCGGAGTAGCGTCCTGCAAATTCAGCTCTCTTGCCGTCACAGAGTGGAGTTTTGCGATGAACTCACCGATAGGGCGTGCAGTGGATTTGTCCGCATTACACTGAGGACGTGCGATAAAGTGGTAATGATTGGGAAACACCGCCCAAGCTTCGAGCAGCCAGCGATGTTCGAACGCAATCCTCAGCAGAGTGTGGTGCAGGAGTTCAAGTCGCGCTTCGCCATGGAAGAGTTTTTCCTTTTGATAGGTGCTTCCTGTAACGAAGAAGGTGCCTTCCGCGTCCAGTCGATGCGGCGGAGCGTGGGGCCACGGAGTGTGTTGGGTATTGGGATCCACGTAAGACATTGGAATCAGTATTCACATTGAGTCTGCATGCGTGCAAAATAAATGTAGATCTGGAAGGATTTGGCGCTTTCTCAATGCGAGACCGCGAGCGAAGGGGGCTTGGATTCCCCCCCTCCGCTGACGTCCTGTCGCCCCACAGGCACCAAACACCTCTCAAAGCTGCGTCAGGCCGCAGCACTCCAAAGCGACTTCGTCGCCAGGTGTTGTGCATCTTCCATCGCTTGGGCTTCATGGCGCTTCCGATCTACACGAGACGTGCGCACTGACGCACTGACGCCCGACACTTTCCAGTCGCTCACGCCCGGCTCCCGGTCTATGGTCGTGCCATGACTGCCCACCCTCTGCAGGCTGAGCTTAAAACGCTCCAGCTCACGGAACCGTTTCGCATCGCTCATGGCACCTCCACGGAGAGGCAGATCCTTCGCCTGCGGTGGAATGGCGCGGTAGGTGAGGCACCCGTGGTGCCCTACTACAAGGAGAATGCGGAGGACTCCCTCCGCTGGCTGGAAAAGCTGGGCTGGCAGGGGAGCCCGGCACCCATGGATGGGCCTCGCATCGGACGGCTGGCGGTGGATCTGCTCTGGCACGACACCGTGGGGCGGGATCGCGGTGAGCCACTCTGGAAGATGTGGGAACTGGATCCCGCGAAGGCTCCTCCAGGGTGTCGCTCGTTCAGCATTCCCACAGACTTGAAGGAGTTCGCGGAAAGGGTTCGCAGTGTGAACCGCCAGTTCTCCGTCCTCAAGATCAAGGTGGGCAGTGGCAGTCTGGAGTTTGATGAGTCGATCATCGCCGCCGCTCGTGAAGCTGCTCCAGAGGCTAAACTGCTGGTGGACGCCAACGGTGGCTGGACCGTGGCGGAGACTGCCGAAATGCTTCCTGAACTGGTGAAATACAACCTGACTCTGGTCGAGCAGCCCTTCCACCATGATGGTGGCACGGAGTCCTGGCGCGAACTGAAGTACTTGCTGCCAACGCGTCCTGTCCCTGTTTATGCAGATGAGAGTGCGCAGATCCCCGACGATGTCCTGAAACTTGCAGGTCTGGTGGATGGAGTGAATGTGAAACTCCTCAAATGCGGCGGCCTTGCTGAGGCTCGCACCATGATCCGCTTTGCCCGGGCCAGCAACATGGGGGTGCTCCTCGGCTGCATGATCGAGAGCAGTGTCGGCGTTACGGCGGCGGCGCATCTGGCTCCGCTTGTGGACTGGATAGATCTGGATGGCCACCTCTATGTCGCTGAAGATGACTACTTCGGCCTCACTTATGATGTCGACGGCAGGCTGGTGTTGCCCGAGCGGCCTGGCATCGGAGTCGTGTCTGTGGGCAATTCCTGAACCGCAGCTGCACATCCCTTTTTTGCCCCAAACCTTCAGGCATCATCCGTATCATCCTCTGATGAATCCCGACGAACTTTCCGCATGGCTGGGGCAGCGTCTCCCGGACGCGCTCTCCTGGCTGGAGCGCATGGTCGGAATCAACAGCTTTTCCACGAACCCGGCCGGGGTGAACATCCTGGGCCGGATGACGGCGGATTGTTTCCGGGAACTTGGGTTCGAGCCGGAGTACGTGCCTTCAGCGAATCCTTCCTACGGAGCGCACCTTTTCCTGCGTCGGCCGGGGTCACCCTCACCGGACGTGCTGCTGGTGTCTCATCTCGACACGGTGTTCCCGCCGGAAGAAGAGGATCGGGAGAACTTCCGTTGGCAGCCAGCGCCGGCTGAAGGGCGCATCTACGGCCCTGGGACGGTGGATATCAAAGGGGGCACGATGCTCATCTGGCTGGTACTGGGGGCCCTGAAGGAGTTTGCCCCCAAGATATTCGAGGAAACAGGATGGCTGGTCGCCCTTGATGCTTCGGAGGAAGTCCTGAGTGCCGACTTCGCCCGTCGTACTACAGAGCGCTGCCCCCAGGGGGTGAAGGCCGTGCTCGTCTATGAAGGCGGGCCACGTGAGGGAGATATCCAGCACTTGGTGACCTCCCGCAAAGGACGGGCAGAATACCGCATCTCCGCCCTGGGGCGGGCGGCACATGCTGGTAGCTCCCATGCCGACGGCGTCAATGCCATCGTGGCACTGGCGGGTGTGGTCCAGGAGGTGGCAGAGATTACCGATCTCAATGCAGGTCTAACCGTCAATGTTGGCCATATCGAAGGTGGCACTGTGACGAACCGAGTGCCGCATGAAGCATCGGCTGAGCTGGAAATGCGGGCCTTCGACCCGGAGGTTCTAACTCGGGCGCAGGCAGAGATTGAGAGCATGGCCCATGAGTCTGATCTCGCACATCGGATTGCGGGAATCGCGGTTGCCTGCCATGGCGTGACCCCTGCCTGGCCGAATGATGAGCGCACGCAAGGGCTCTTTGAGATCTGGGCCGATGTGGCCTCTGTCTTGGGACCACGCCCCCTGTCCGTGAGTCGTGGTGGCCTGAGCGATGCCAACTACCTCTGCCACTTGGGCCCGACACTCGACGGACTCGGCCCCTGTGGCGGCAATGCCCATTGCTCCGAACGCTCTGCTGACGGTACCAAGGTGCCCGAATATGTGGAAACGGCCACATTCGTGCCCAAGGCCATGATGAGCGTACTGGGGATACTGAAGCTGATTGAGCGTGAAAAGGCAAAGGCCTCGTCGGTGGAGTGACCGCAGGGCGTCCTGGCCAGATGCGATGCTTCGGGAGGCGGTGCTTCATTCTCCCTATCCCTGGCTTTCCTTTGAAATGAAAGATGGTCGTCGGGCGTTTTCCCTGACACACTTTGCCCGCCATGAAGTTGCCCAATTATTGCCTGCCTTTGCTGTCGTTGTCCCTGGTGCTTTGCGCTTCATCTGCCAGCGCCGATGTGACGGGCTCCTTGGGTAAAATCGTGGCGGTAGGGCGCGAAGGGCAGGGCAATGAGGAAGCCAGCGCGGCCTGGAAAGATCTCGTATCGACCGGGCCAGAGGCTCTGCTGCCAGTTCTGAATGCGGCGGGGAAGGGGAACATTGTGGCCGACAACTGGCTGCGGCTCGCGGCTGAAGTGATTGCCGAGCAGACCTTGACGAAAAAGCAGCCTCTGCCCGTGGCGGCGTTGGAAGCTTTTCTGAACGACCACCATCAGGCTTCGCCAGCACGACTCCTGGCATTTGATCTCATTCAGCAGGCGGACCCCGCCAAAGCCGCTGCAATCGAACCCGGCTTGGCCGATGACCCTGCCCAAGAACTGCGCCGTGGGGCTGTGCAGCGGCGCATTAATGCCGGCAAAGAACTCGCGGATGCCAAAAAAGAAGCCGAGGCCAAGACCGCCTACCAGTCTGCCTTGGATGCCGCGCGTGATGAGGATCAGGTGAAAGTTATCGCGGAGGCACTGACCAAGCTGGGTGAGGAAGTGAACCTGCCCAAGCACTTTGGTTTTGTCACGCAGTGGCAGGTGATCGGCCCTTTCGACAATGTGGGCCGGGCAGGGTTTGACAAAGTTTTCCCGCCAGAGAAAGAGATCAAGCTGGATACCAAGTACCCCGGCAAAGATGCGGAGGTCGCCTGGCAGCCTTTTGAGACCAAGCACGAATACGGGAAGCTTGATTTCAACAAGCCTCTGACCATGCTCAAAGATGCCACCGCTTATGCGGTGGCGACGGTAAACTCTCCCGAGGATCGTGATGCCGAGATTCGGCTGAATTGTAAAAACGGCTGGAAGGTTTGGGTGAACGGCCAGTTTCTGTTTGGGCGGGACGAGTACCACCGCGGCGCCCAAATGGACCAGTACATCCTCAAGTGTCATCTCAAGAAAGGGGCCAACACCATCCTCGTGAAGTGCTGCCAGAATGAGCAAAAGGAGCAGTGGACGGTCGAGTGGGAATTCCAGCTCCGTGTCTGCGATGCCACCGGCACCGCGATCCTTGCCAGCAACCCCTGATCCTTTGCCCATCCCGATACCATGAAGCAAAATATTTCCTTGATCTTCCGGGTCGCCCGAATCTCCGGTCTGCTGGCTCTGAGCATTCTTGCGTCGGTTCAGGCCTCCGACTGGCCGCAGTTCCGCGGGCCAAACAGTGCTGCTTACCTTTCACAGGCGCAGATGCCGACGGCACCGCAGGTGGAGTGGACCGCGGAGCTTCCCGGTCGCGGCCTCTCCAGCCCCATCATTGTGGGCGACAAAGTCTTTGTCACGGCTTCCAGCGGCCCCAAGCAGGAGCGTCTTCACGTCATCTGTTTCAAGACGGCTGACGGCAGCAAGGTTTGGGAGCGTGAACTGCGCGCCACCGGGCGCACCATGAGTCATAACAAGACGTGCGTCGCCGCACCAACGCCCTGCAGTGATGGCAAGAACGTGTATGCCCTCTGGTCCTCCAATGATCTGGCGGCCTTCGACCTTGCAGGCAACCTGCTTTGGGTTCGAGGGCTTACAGTTGACTATGCCAATGCCAGCAACAGCCTCGGCATGTCCTCCTCACCCATTGTGGTGGGTGAGACCGTCGTCACCGTGATCGAGAACGACAGTGAAAGCTACACGCTGGGCATTGATGCCCGGAGCGGTCGCAATCTCTGGAAGCTGGATCGGCCCAAATCTGCGAACTGGAGCAGCCCCATCGTCTGGCAGCCCGATCCTTCCACTCCTCCCGTCGCTGTGCTGCAGAGCAAGGATGGTCTCATGGGCGTGGATCCCGCCACAGGCAGCCGTTTGTGGGAGTACAAGGACGGTGCCTCCACGATGTCCTCCAGTGTCGCAGGGAATGGCGTCATTTATGCCGCCTCCAAAGGCATCACCGCCATCAAGCCGGGCACAACCGGAGGCGATCCTGCCCAGCTCTGGCGTTCGGAGCAGATGAATGCGGCGACGGGCAGCCCCATTTTGATGGGGGATCGAGTCTTCGTCATCAACAGTGCCGGCGTCCTCGCGGTAGCGGATGCGAAAACGGGTGAGAGAGGCTGGAAGCTACGGCTTAAAGGTCCCTTCAGCGGCTCTCCCGTCGGTGCTGGCAATCTGCTTGCCGCCATCGGCGAAAAAGGCCTTTTGCAGATTGTGGACGTCACCGCGCCGGAAGGTGCTGTGGTCGGATCCCTGGACCTTAAAGACCAACTGGCAGAGAAAGAACTCATTCTGTGCACTCCCTCGCTGAGTGGTGGTAAAATCTTCCTGCGCAGTGATCGCAAGCTCTGGCGGGTGGGGGGCTAGCTTGTCCCCTTGGGCGCTGGTCGTTGCACGACGGCCCTCTTTGCGCTAGGTGGAGGTTGCCCATGGCCTCCTCCTTTGCCCCCAAGAAAAGTCTCGGTCAGAACTTCCTCCACGACACGGAGGTGGCTCGCTGGATCGCCGAAGAGATCCGGCCTGACGGTGCGCCCTTGTTGATCGAGATCGGTCCGGGCCAGGCCGCCATGACCACCCATCTGGTGGGTCGGGCGCAGAAGCTTCTCTTGCTTGAGAAAGACAACACTCTTGCTGCCGATCTGAAGACCCGCTTTGCGGAGAGCCCTGACGTGGAAGTCTGGCATGGGGATGCCACGCGTTTTGATCTGCGTCCTCTGTACCGGTACGGCCCTATCAAGGTCATCGGCAATCTTCCGTACTCGATGGGGGGGGAGATCCTGCGTCATGTACTCACGCCGCCTACGCCTGTGGGCGAGGCTGTCTTTATGCTGCAGAAGGAAGTCTGCCAGCGTCTTGCCGCCCGGCAGGAGGATGATGCCTATGGTGGGCTCAGCCTCGTGGTGCAGCACGACTGGGAGGTGGAGATCCTCCGCATCATCTCGCCGGAAGTCTTCAAGCCCCGGCCCAAAGTTGACTCCGCCATCGTTCGGTTCACTCCTCGGCCGCATGGGGATCTGCCCGTGCATGACCGTGCCCTCTTTGACCGCCTCGTGCGCATGGGATTCTCACAACGGCGCAAGCAGCTCAAGAACCTTCTTCCGGAAACGCCTGGCGGGTGGGACTCCCTGATGTCAAATCTCAGCAAACCTCCTACCATTCGGGCAGAGGAGCTAACTCTGTGGGAGTGGGTGGCGCTCACCCGGCATTATGAGGGACGCCATGAGGAAGACCGTGGTCAAAAGGCCAGCGAAATCTTCGACGTGGTGAACGAGCAGAATGAAGTCATTGGCCAGGCTCCTCGTGGGGAGGTGCACGCCAAGGGGCTTCGCCATCGGGCTGTGCACATCTTTGTTTTCAACAAGCACGGGGATCTGTGGCTGCAACAGCGCTCATATCTGAAAGACGTGCATCCGCTCACTTGGGACAGTAGCGCTGCCGGCCACCTCGATGCCGGTGAGGACTACGCCACCTGCGCCGTGAGGGAGTTGCATGAAGAGATCGGCATCACCGCGCCGACCACCTGTATTGCCAAAGTGCCAGCCTGCGAAGCCACCGGCTGGGAGTTCGTGGAATTACATCGTGCCGAGCACAACGGCCCCATGAAGTTTGCCCCCGACGAGATCATCAACGGCAACTTCTTCAAGGTGACGGACATCCAGTCCTGGATCGAAGCCCGACCTCAGGACTTCGCCACCGGGTTCATCGAGTGCTTCCGGCTTTGGCGCGGTCAGCAGGAGCAGTAGAGCGTGAGCACAAGTCAGGGGGAGGTGGCGTTGAACCCACCCTCGAAGCCCTTGCCTGCTATTGACACGTCGGCCCCGTCCTGCCAGCTTCACGGCATGAGCAGTCGCCGC
>JBGGMQ010000349.1:0-3758 GCA_041287975.1 Verrucomicrobium sp.
GCAGGCACCCGAGCACATCATTGAAAATGCCAAGATGGATGCCAAGGCAGGTGGTGATCCGAAGAAGATGCGCAAGATGGTAAAGAAGAAGCCGCCGGAAGGCTTCGTCGGCTGGAGTGAGGACACCTTCAAAAAACTCCAGTCGGCCGCTCCAGAACCGCTCGCCTCCAGGTTTCAGGTATCACATGGCATGCTCCTCCAGGTCTTGAGCCGGGAAGGCGACGGTTGCCGCGCCATGCAGCGCCTCATTGCGGATTCGCATGAGACGCTTGCGGCCAAAAAACAGCACCGCAAACGGGGCTGGGAGCTGTTTCGCGCGCTTATCACGAGAAAGATCATTGAGATCCTGCCCAAGTCCGAGCAGAAAGGAGGGCAGAAGCTGCGGGTGAATGTGGCGTTGCAGGATGATTTTTCCTTGAACTACACCCTGTCGCTCTACCTGATCGACACACTGGCCCTGATCGATCCACTGTCACCCTCTTATGCGGCGGATGTGCTCACTCTTTGCGAATCCATTTTGGAGAATCCGGACACCCTATTGCGGGGGCAGCTGAGAAAGGTGAAGGATGAGGCGATGGCGACCATGAAGGCAGACGGAGTGCCTTATGAGGAGAGGATCGAACGGCTGGAAGAACTGGAGTATCCCAAACCCTGCCGGGACTTCGTCTACAACACCTTTAATGAATTCGCTGCGCTTCACCCCTGGGTGGGGCAGGAGAACATCCGGCCCAAAAGCATCGCGCGGGAGATGTACGAGAACTTCCGGTCCTTCACCGACTACATCAACGACTACGACCTCCATCGCACGGAGGGTGTGCTGCTCCGGCACCTGTCCTCCGTGCACAAGGTGCTCGCTCAGACGGTGCCGGACCAGTTTAAGACAGAGCCGGTGCAGGAGATGGAAGCCTGGCTGGCAGGCGTGCTTCGTGGCACAGACTCCAGCCTGCTGGATGAATGGGAGCGCATGCGCGATCCCAACTGGAAGCCTGGCGAGGAAGAAGAGGCCAAGCCCGAGCTTGCCCCAGACATCACTCGCAATCGGCGTGAATTCACGGCCCTCATTCGTACCGAAATCTTCAAGTTCCTGCGTCCCCTCGCCACGGAGAGCTACGGCGCGGCCGCCTTGGCGTTGGGGAGCACGTCTCCGGCCTGGAATGCCGATGCCCTGGGAGCCACCATGGACCCTTACTACGAGGAGCACGACCGCATCCTCCTGGATGCCGAGGCTCGCAATGGCCGTCACACGTACGTGGAGCAGATGGCGGAGGGCCAGAGCTGGCGGGTCTGCCAGATCCTGGTGGATGCGGAGTCACTCAACGACTGGCAGGCCGAGTTCCGAGTCGATTTGACGCAGGCTCGAGAGGAGGGGAAGCCCACGCTAGTCCTGGTCTCGCTAGGCCCCGTCGTTCCGATCTGATTCGCTACAAAGTCGCCATTGCCCTCTTGGGCCAACGCATCTAGACATCTCGCCCCTCTATTGCCATGTGGAAAGGTCGCTTCCAACAACCCACCAGTGCGCTCGTACAACGGTACGGCGAATCCGTGTCCTTTGACTGGAGGCTCTATGCCCATGACATCCGAGGCTCCATCGCTCACGCGAAGGGTCTGGAAAAGGCAGGCATTCTGACCACGGCAGAGCGTGAAGCCATCGAGAACGGCCTGCTCCAGATCAAGGAAGAAATCGCCGCTGGGAAGTTCACGTGGAGCCAGGAACTGGAAGACGTGCACATGAACATTGAGGCCACGCTGACGAAGCGGATCGGTCCTGCCGGTGCCAAGCTGCACACCGCCCGGAGTCGGAACGACCAGGTGGCGACGGATGTGCGCCTCTACTGCCGGGACGCGATTGACTCTCTCATCAAGCTCACGCACGGACTCCAGGCCGCCCTCATCGAGTGCGCCGAGAGGGGTGCCGATGCCGTGATGCCAGGGTATACCCACCTTCAACGTGGGCAGCCCGTGCTTTTCGCTCATCACCTCCTGGCGTATGTGGAGATGTTCTCCCGGGACGCCAGCCGCCTGGCGGATGCCCGGCAACGGCTCAACATCATGCCTCTGGGCTCCGGTGCCCTCGCGGGGTCCACGATCATTCTGGACCGCGAGTTCGTGGCCAGGGAGTTGGACTTTGAAGGCGTGACGCAGAACTCGATGGATGCGGTGAGCGACCGTGACTTCGTCGCCGAACTCCTTTTCACCATTGCCCTGCAAGGAGTGCACCTCTCCCGCCTGAGTGAGGACGTCATCCTCTGGGCCAGCGCTGAGTTTGGGTTCGTGACCTTGAGCGATGCTCACACCACGGGCTCCAGTTTGATGCCGCAAAAGAAGAACCCGGATGTGGCCGAGCTCACGCGTGGCAAGTCCGGGCGTCTTGTCGGCAACCTCATGGCTCTGCTGACCCTGCTCAAGGGGTTGCCCATGACCTACAACCGTGACATGCAGGAGGACAAGGAGCCCCTGTTTGACTCGTTGGAGACGATCAGTCTCGCGCTGGAAGTCTTCACTGAAATGGTCTGTGGCATGGATGTGAACCGGCCTCGGACAGCCGCTGCCGCCAGTGACCCGCTCCTGCTGGCCACTGACCTCGCCGACTATTTGGTCTTGAAAGGCGTGCCCTTCCGGCAGGCCCATGAAGTGATCGGCAAGCTGGTGGCGCATTGTTTGACCATCGGCCGCCCCTTCCCCGAACTGGGGTTGGAAGAATACCGCCAGTTCAGCGAGGCTTTTACCGACGATGTCTACGGCGTCCTCCAGATGGACACTGCCTTGGCGGCACGCAAGGGCATTGGCGCACCGTCTCCGGCGAATGTGGCGGGGCGGTTGGATTACTGGCGTGGTCGGTTGTCCTGACGGCAGTAGGACAGGATTCCAACCTGTCTGTGAGACAGGATTTTATCCTGTCGTTGCCGGATCTTGTGACCATGCCGTTCGTCCTTAGCATCCAATATTTGCCCGACTCATGAAGGGAAGTAGCACCGACCAAAGCAGCGCCGTGTTGTTTGCCGCAGACTTTTTCATGCCATTGGATTTCGAAAAATCCGTTACTGTGCGCAGACGGCATTTGCCTCATTGGCGGCAGGACGGTGCGACTTACTTCGTCACGTTTCGCCTCGCCGATTCTCTGCCGGCTCACATTCGCGTACAGTGGAAGGACGAGCTTGAAGCATGGTTTCGGCATCATCCCGAACCTTGGAACGGCAAAACTGTCAACGAATACCGAGCCAGGTTTCTGGACGGGCGAGAGGAGTGGTTTGACCGGGGATTTGGTGAGTGTCTTTTGACCGATACCGAGAATCGGAAAATGGTGGTGGGAGCACTGCAATACTTCCACGGGAGCCGTTACCTTCTGGACGCGTTCGTGGTGATGCCCAACCATGTGCACGCTTTGTTGAAGCCATTGCCTGGGTTCGAGCTTTCAGACATCCTTCAAAGCTGGAAACGTCATTCGTCGCGAGAAATTCATCGCAGCATGGGGAAGGAAGGGGCTTTGTGGATGGATGAAAGCCATGATCGAATAGTCCGTGACGAGTCGGAATTGTTCCGGTATCGGAACTACATTCTCAAGAATCCTCAGGAAGCGAACCTTCGTGAAGGAGAGTTCAGTTTGGAAATTCGGAATGTGATGAAGACTCGAACTGTTGATGCATCGGCGACTAATGGCGAGCCAGTAACGACAGGATGCAATCCTGTCACACAGACAGGTTGCAAACCTGTCCTACCACCCTTTCCCCTGTGCGAAATCCAGGATCATGATGACTGGA
>JBGGMQ010000350.1:0-11213 GCA_041287975.1 Verrucomicrobium sp.
GTGAAGGCGCTCTGGTCGCAGAAGCCGGTCGCGAGGGCGATGTCGGTGAGGGTTTCCTCCGTGTGGGCCAGAAGGTGCAGCGCCTCGTCCAGGCGGACTTTCATGATGAGCTGCCGCGGAGTGATGTGAAACAACCTCTCCGTCATCTGGCCCAGGTGGTGGGGTGTGAGTCCGCTGAACTCCGCCAGTTGCTCCACACTGGGGGGATTGGACAAGTGAGCCTGCAGACGGTCCAGCACCGCAGCCAGTTCGGGGAATCCACGCGCCGCAGCCCCTCGGGCCTGGGTTTCCACATCCCGCGACACTCCCATGATGCCTGCTGGGCGTCCGGTGCCCTGCTCTACCAGCGGGTACTTGTTTGTCAGGCACCAGCCGCGTCGGCCGCTGGGGTAGAGGTGCAGTTCCAGTTGATCCAGGAGCGGCTTGCCCGTCTGGATCACGCGCTCGTCCTGCTTTTCATAGCGGGCGGCCAGGGCGGAGGGAAAGAGGTCACCGGGGCGCTTGTCCAGCAGGGCGGATTTGCTCTCAAAGCCGCAGCGTTCTACCAACGTCCGGTTCACACAGCGGTAGCGGCCCAGCGGGTCTTTGACGAAGAAGACAATGTTCGGCAGATCGTCAAAGAGCCTCTCCAACGGCAGGGCCACCGACTGGGCCGTGCGCCCCGTGCCAGTGAGCGTGGCCAGGAATGCGGAGGTCGGGGAGCCGTTGGGCATGGACGGCACGGTAGCGTTCACTGCATCGCAGACAAGCGCGATGAAAGCTGAATTGCCGGTTGAGGGTGGCTCACTCAAGATTGCGCACTTTCGGCGTTGTCGCGTGGGCAGTTCGAGTCACACTGCATCGTCCGCCTGACAACGATTCCACAGGATTGCATGTCGAACCTTTCTCCACCTTCTGCTGGATTGCCTGTCACCATCAGCATGCTGCCACCTTTGGAGCGCTTTGTGGAGGAGTTGAGAGACATCTGGGCCAGCCATCGCCTGACGAACGCGGGACCCAAGGTGCAGGCGTTTGAAGCCGCATTGCAGACCGAGTTGGGCGTCCCGAACTGCTTGAGCTTTTGCAATGGTGGGGCTGCACTGCTTGCGGGAATTGCGGCGTTGAAGCTCGAAGGCGAGGTGGTGACCACGCCCTTCACATTTCCTGGGACCACGCACTGTCTCGCTCTCAATCACCTCACACCCGTCTTCGCAGACGTGGACCCTCTGACTTACAATTTGGATCCTGCAGCCATTGAGGCCGCCATCACACCGCGGACTTCAGCCATCCTGGCGGTGCATGTCTTTGGAAACCCTTGTGATGTGCAGGCCATTGAGGCCATTGCGAGCCGGCGAGGGCTGAAAGTGATCTATGATGGTGCTCATGCCTTCGGCGTGAGGGTGAGGGGGCGCAGTATCGCAGAGTACGGGGATATGCAGATGTTCAGCTTCAACGCCACCAAACTGCTGACCACGGGAGAGGGCGGCGGCCTCGTGTACAAAGATGCCGCGCTGGAGAATGATCTGCGGCGGTACCGGCGCTGGGGCATGCTGGAGGAGGGGGATGTGACCATGCCTGGCGCGAATGCCATGCTGTCGGAAATTCACGCCGCCCTCGGCCTGTGCAATCTGGAGCAGATGGAAGAGGAACGTCGCCAGCGGAGGCTGGTGATTGCGGCTTATCGGGAGCTTCTGGGAAGCGTGCCAGGAGTGGTGTTGCCGGCAGAGCCGCAAGATGTGGAGCAGGCGCTTACTTACTTTGTCATCCGGATCACCCCGGACTTCGGACGTGACCGGGATGCGGTACTGCAGTGTCTTCGGGCACAGGGCGTGCTGGCGCGACGGTACTTCTACCCTCTGTGCAGTCGTTTGCCCTGCTACATGCACCTCCCCGGGGCTGAGCCTGGGGCCACGCCGGTCGCGGCCAGAATCGGAGAAGAAGTTATTTCTTTGCCGCTGTATGGCAGCCTGGGGCTGCAGGGGGTGGAGCAGGTGTGCAAGTTGATCAGAACCGCCCAGAACAGCTACTGACGATGCCGCGAGTCTCCGTCATCATCCCCAGCTACAATCACGAGGCCTTCGTGGCAGAAAGTGTGCGGAGCGTGCTGGACCAGACAGGGGTGGAGGTGGAGGTCGTTGTGTGTGATGATGCTTCCACGGATCGTTCGGTGGAGATCCTAAGAGGCATGCATGACCCACGGTTGAAGTTGCTGGTGCATGATACCAATGCGGGTGCCTCCACGGCAGCCCGTCATGCTCTGGCTGCCGCCACGGGCGACTATGTGGCGAGACTGGGGTCTGATGACGTGTGCCTTCCTGGCAGGCTGGCATTGCAGGCGGAGTATCTGCAATCTCATCCGGAAGTGGGCAGCGTGCTGGGCCAGCCGGAATTCATCAATGACCAAAGCCAGCCCATCCCGCCCCCACCTTTGTTGGACGGGCTGTTTGCACTGGAAAACCGGCCCCGGCAGGCGTGGCTGCAGCGGTTCTTTGATCATGGGAACTGCTTCTGCATGCCCACTTCCATGTTCCGCAGGGCGGAGGCTGCCATGGTGGCTCCGCCGCGAGACACTTTCAGGCATTTGCCGGACTTCGAGTACTGGGTGCGGCACTGTCTGAAGGCTGAAGTCCACATCTTGCCTGAGAAGGTGACAGGGTTCCGCCTGCGTTCAGACCACGGGAATCTCTCAGCACCGGCTCTGGACAAAGAGGCGGAGAAGGTGATGGAGGAACTGGCGGTGTTGAGATATTTCATTGATCCCGAGGGGTTGGCTGCCTTGGGGTTGGAACCTGATGCCACGGGAAGGCTGGCGCTGGCAGAGCGTGCCATGGCTGTGGGGCGCCCCGCTCATCGACTGTTTGCATTACTCACGGCGGTGGAGACGGATTTTTCCGGTATGGATGAAAGTGCCAGGGAGCAACTGGCTCAGCGTGCCAGCACATTGCTGCGGGGGAGCGATGCCATCGAGATGCTGAGCCGGGAAAAACTGCGGGCTTCCAATGCGGCATTGCGTCTGTCACGCGACAAGGCCCGGCAGAAGCTCGCCGCCTTGGAGTCGGAGTTGGAGCAGTGGCGCAGCTCCTGGTTGGGGCGGTGGTTTGGCAAGCGGCTGAAAAAAGAAGCACGGCCCAAACCAAAGGATGGGGAGGCATGGCGATGAAGATGCTCTTTCTCGGGGCGGCCAGGCACCAGGTGCCGGCGATTGAAGCCGCGCTGCTGCAAGGGTTCGATGTGTACACTGCCGACAATGCGCCTGGGAACCCAGGCCATCGCCTGGCGCGGGAGGCATTTGATGTCAGTGCTGCGGACGTGGATGCCGTTGCAGCTCTGGCGGGCCGGTTGAAGGTCGATGGCGTGCTGGGATATGCCTCGGAAGTCTGTGCCCGCACTGCCGCGAGGGTCGCGTGGCGGCTGGGATTGCCGGGATCTCCTCCCGATGCGGTCGAAGCTCTGTCGTTCAAGGACGCGTTTCGGGAGATCACCCAGAGCACAGGATTGCAGCCCCTGACATGGCATAGTTTTGGGAAGGCGGATCGCGACCCCGCAGCAGAGTGGGCCAGGTCGCTGAGGACCTCGGTGGTGGTGAAACCCGTGGACAGCAGTGGCGGGCGGGGCGTCACCGTAGGCGCTACGCTGGAGAAATTTCCTGAAGCCTTTGACCAGGCCCTGGCGGCGTCGCGTCAGGGTCGGGTGATCGTGGAAGAGCAAGTCGTTCCAGTCATGGGGCAGTTCGGTGGCGATGGCTGGATGGAGCACGGGCGATTGAAGTTTCTGCATTGCTTTGACAACGAAACTCTGCCTGCTCCAGACAACGGGGCCGCTATATGGGAGATGTTTCCAAGCCGGATTTCACACGAGTTGCAGGAAGTCATGCGGCTGCATCTGGAGGCGCTCCTGCTGGCGTGCGGCTATACCTGCGGACCCATCAACTTCGATGGTTGTTTCCTTGAGAGTGGCTGTCCTTTCGTCTTTGAGATCGCTCCGCGTAGCGGCGGCAACTTCATCCCGCAGCAAGTGCAGCGGCAGATGGGCGTGGATCTGACCACGGCGTGTGTTCTTGCGGCGGTGGACAAGGGCTTCCAATTGCCCGTTCCTCAGAGGAGTGCGCCCGGATTTCATGCCACCTGGGTGGTGCACACACGACGGGCAGGGAAGCTCCGGTCCGTGACATGGGCACGTGAGCTTGATCCGTTTCTTGCGGAGCATGTACCTTATGTCGGTCCGGGAGCGATGGTGCGACCGTTCGCCACTTCTGGCGATGCGCTAGGCATGTTGTTGCTCAAGTTCCCCAGCAGGGAAACCATGCAAGAGGTGATGGCACGTCTGCCGGAGCTGTGCCATATCAATCTGGAACCCACCCTGTGACGTGACATGAGCGAACTCCTGGCAGACTCCCTGGCGCACGCGACCCTGGATGGCACCTGGATGGGAAAGCCCGCCGGGGCCACCTTTGGGGCATTGGACGCGGCGCTGGTAGAGTACGACTACGCGTTTGCTTGTGCCGTTGGCATGTGGGGCATGGATGGCTATGAAGCGGAAGCCTACGCAATCGCCTGCCGGGCCTACACGAGACTCGTGCCGGTCGCGGGCTACAAGCCCCAAAGTCAGCAGACACTGCATGCAGATCTCGTACGACTGAAGGAACTGGGCTATCGTGGCATCAAGCTGCATCCGCGCTTCTCCAAGCTGGACATCGCTGATCCCTTGATCGGGGAAACGATGGAGACTGCGGGGCAGTTGGGGCTTGTCACCTTCTGGTGCACATTCCTCCACGCTGCCATCGACGACTGGCAGGAGGTGGATCCGCTGCTGACGCTGGTTCGGCAGTTGAAGTCTGCTCCTTCAGCGAGGGTGATTCTGCTGCACGGCGGAGATGTGGATCTGCTCAGGTACATGCAACTCGTTCGGTTCAATGACCGGCTGTTGCTGGATCTATCCCACACCATCGCCAAATATCCCGGCACCTCTCTGGAGGCGGACATCCAGTATCTCTTCCGGCACTTCGATCAACGCATCTGCCTGGGAACGGACTGGCCCCAGTTCTCACACGCCCATTTGCGGGAACTCTACGAGAGGTTCGCGGAGGGGCTGGATATGGGCAAACGTCTCAATATCGCCAACGGGAATCTGGCGCGGTTTCTGGACCTGTAGCCGAACTCTCCACATGGAGTCTTCCCGTCTCGAGTCTTACCCCTACTCCGCAGCCCACCGTTTCTCGACTCGGTTCACGATGTCGATCACGGCGTCTCGGGCCTGCTCTTTTTTGAAGCCCCTTTCGAAGAGGCTGTCATAGGGAGTCTCCGTGTGGCGGATGTGGGCTCGAACCGCGAGCCGGAGGGATTCATCGTCCAACTCCTCACGAGCGGATTCACGCCGGCCTACGCGTCCGGAGTGTTTCTCGCAGGCATGGAGGGCGATCGTTGCCTCCGCCCCCTCAGGGCATGAGGGGTACAGTTGCCGGATGCGCAAGGCAAAGACAAGCATGTACTCCTGGTCCTGACGCTCCCGTCGGACGGCGTCTTTAGCGCGTTTCACTTCACGTTCCCCCGCATCGGCTTCGCATTCCGCCTCGGCCATCTGTAGGGCCCGGGACTCCACCAGCGTGCCCCGTCGCTCATGGCGGTTGCGCCGTTTCTCGGCCGCATACACAGGGTGCGCCACGGTGGAGTGCGCGGTCGCCCGGCGTGTCAGCGCGACATCGCCACTGGGCAGCAGGAGGTGATCGCCTAAGCCTTCACAGCCGGTGCACGTCGTGCGCTGGTCCCGGTGCAGGCACAGCAGCGCATTCGTCATGATGGGCCGTCGGCACTTCGCACACATCGCCACCCCGGGACTGTGAAACACCATGAAAGGAGGGTCAGGTTTCTTGGCACCAGCAGGGGAGGGGGATGAGGAAGATGAAGAGGATCGGGAATCGGCCACGGGAAGACGAGCGATGAGGAGGTTGGCCGCATCATAGAATCAAGCGCTGCCAGTTTCCACTTCCGGTCTTGCGTCTTGTGGCATCTCGTCTTGTGTCTTCCCACATGGATGCCTTTGCCACCCTGGACCTCCCTTACCGTCTGACTCTGCCGGAATCCGATCTCCAGCAGGCGTATGCGGCGCAGAGCCGGGTGGCCCATCCCGACCATGGGGGCAGCGATGCCCAAGCCTCCCAGGTCAATGCTGCTTTTGAGATCCTCCGTTCCCCCGAAAAACGGCTCAGGCACCTCCTGGAGCTTGCCGCCCCAGACGAGGCCACTGCCTGGCGCACCGTCCCATTGGACGACTCCATGATGGCCCTCTTCGCGAAGCTGGGGCAGGCCCTCGACTCCTCGAACAAGTTCCTGGAAAAGAAGACACGCGCCCAGTCGGCTCTCGCCCGGGCCCTCCTCACCGGGGAGGAGATGGAGCATCGCGAGTCCCTGGAGGATCTCGGCGCCGCCATCGCTCGCCACATGACCTCCCTGGAGGCGCAGTTCCCGGACCTGGACGAGGCCTTGCACGCTGATCCCGCCCCGGACACCTGGAAACAGGTCGCCACCACTCAGGCCCGCCTCGCCTACCTGACCAAATGGCAGACCCAGATCCGCGAGCGGCTGTTGCAGTTGATGTAAGCACAGCAGGGGCTTTCCCTTGGAGGCTGAGGCCACCTGCGCTACGGTGCCCCGGCCATGGCTTCCCCAGACTCTGACTACATCCTCGGCATCGACCTCGGTACCACCAACTCCCTCGTGGGCGTGGTGGACAGTGGATTCCCCATTTTGCTGGCAGATGCTGAGGGCTCGCGCTCCACTCCTTCAGTCGTGCACTATGGTCATGGCAAGGACGGCCACATCGTCATCGGTGCCGCCGCCTATCGTCAGCGGGCGGTGGATGTGGAGCACACCGTCGCTTCCGTAAAGCGCCTTATGGGGCGTCGCCCGGGTGAATCTGCCTGGCAGCCTGCCTACAATCTGGCCGCCTTGGGCAAGAATCCCATTGAGGTCAGCGCCGACATCTTGCGTCACCTGAAAGGCATTGCTGAGCGCGCCTTGGAAGCCCCCGTTTCGCGGGCGGTGATCACGGTGCCCGCCTATTTCAATGATGCGCAGCGCAGTGCCACGAAGCAGGCCGGGGAGCTGGCAGGTCTTCATGTGGAGCGCATCCTTGCCGAGCCCACTGCTGCTGCCTTGGCCTATGGCTTGGACAAGCTGGACGAGCATCGCAAGGTCGCCGTGTATGACCTCGGCGGCGGTACGTTTGACATCTCCATCCTTGAGATGCGGGATGGCATCTTCCAGGTGCTCGCGACGGCTGGTGACACTCAACTCGGTGGCGATGACCTTGATCGCGCTCTGGCAGGCTGGATCTGGGAGCGCTCAGGTCTTGGAGCGAGCACGTCGTTTGAGGAACTTCCCGCAGGCTCTCGCATGCGTCTCGTCGCTGCCGCAGAGGATGCCAAGAAAGCTCTCTCTCTAGCAACCACGACCGAAGTCCTGCTTCCCTTCTTCCACGAGCAGCAGAGCCTTGCCCTCACTGTTTCTCGCGATGATCTGGACGCGCTGGCCCGCCCTCTGGTGGAGCGCACGCGCAAGCACTGCCTGCGTGCCCTGGCTGACGCTCGCTGCGAACCCGCTGACCTCGATGAAGTCATCCTCGTCGGCGGCAGCACGCGCATGCCCCTCGTCCGGCAAATGGCCAAAGAGATCTTCCGGCGTGAGCCAAATATTTCCCAGAATCCCGATGAAGCCATTGGCCTTGGGGCCGTCATTCAGGCAGGCATCCTGAGCGGCTCCCTCCGCCAGGTGGTGTTGCTGGATGTCACGCCGCTTTCTCTCGGCATCGAGACCTTCGGCGGCCTGATGAACATCATCATTCCACGCAATTCCACCATCCCTTGCAAAGCCGGGGAGATGTTCACCAATGCCGTGGCCAACCAGGCGGAGATGCTCATCCGCGTACTGCAGGGTGAGCGTGAACTCGCCAAGGACAACTGGGAGCTCGGCAGCGTGGCGGTGCCCTTCCCCGCAGGCCCCAAGGGCAGCGCACGCGTGGGGGTGCAGTTCGCCATTGATGCCAATGGCATCCTCCAGGTACTGGCCCGCGACACTGCCACCAACACCGACACGGTTCTGGAAATACAAAACTCCGCCGTGGATGTGGATGATGCGCGAGTCGAGCAGATGATCGCCGAGAGTGTGGACTTCGCGTTTGAAGACATGAACGAGCGCATCTGGACCGAGGCGCGCCTCAAGAGCGAGGAACTCATCGCCGCCGTCGATGAAGCCCTGCTCCAGTGCGAAGGCCTGCTGAGCGATGAAGACACCGCCAGGATTCATGAGTGCGCCGGGGGAGTGCGCCATCTTCTTGCCCAGGAAATCCATGATGCCCGCGCCCTGAAGTCCGCCAACCAGGCTCTGGATGATGCCACGCAAAACCTCGCCGTGATGCTCGTGGAGCGCGCCATGGAGGCAGCACTGGAACGGAAGTTGGGATTGTAGTGGGAGACGGGCGCGGTCATTGCTGCACCTGAGGTTCATGAGACGACGGTGATCCCATCGCCCAACTGCTTCGCTATCTCAATCTCTCCGCTCCCACGCGGGATTGCAAATCCCGCCTCCTTGACTGACTGGCAAATGCGCAAGGAGCAGGGATTTTCAATCCCGTTCAGGCGCGGGGCCCCTGAAAGGCAATTGCTATGTGCGGGTGCGAGGCAACGCCGTAGACGCGCAGTTAGTGCCTCCTCACGTCGGCAGCTACAACGACTGTTGACGTCTCAAGGCAGAAGGGTTGTCAGGGTGCCAACGGCCGCAGTCGGCCTGAAGGCTGGCGCTGTCTGGAGAGTCCCACCATTCAGGCTGCCCAATCTTCCACAGGCCGCACCGGCTTCCCCTAGATGCTCAACGCTTACAATACCCGGCCTCGTAGCAGCCGACGTGAGGAGGCTCTAGCTGAAGGTCTGTCGCTCACCATTGCCATTGCAACATCCATGGTTCAGGAGACAACCGTGGCCGCCTCCCGCCGCCGCTCCCTTCGCTTGCGAGGCCAAAGACCGGTTCGCCCGCGATGACTCGGAGAAGATGGGATGCGTCAGGCATGGATGGGGCAGTCACAGTGATAACAGTCGGGCCATGATCAAGTCGTCCAGGAGTTCTGCGTTTTGTCGCACGGCTTGTCTCCTGCGTCCTTCGATCTCAAACCCAAATTTTTCATACAGACGGATGGCCGGAAGGTTGCTGGCGTAGACAAACAGCTCAATCCGGGTGACAGATTTTGTGTTCTTCGCCCATTCGATTGCTTCTGTCATCAATCGACTGCCGACTCCTTGATTGCGCCATTCCGTGCTAACTGACATGCCGAGCGTCACGGCATGAGAAAATGCCCGGCGGGCACTGCCTTTGAAGTTGATCTCACCTATGATTTGACGGTCCGCTTCCGCAACCAAACAGACTGCACACGCAGAGTTCGGCATGCCGGCCAGTATTTGACGTTGCTCGTCCACACTCAGGGTGAATTCGTCCGGTTGGAGGGGAATCTGGATTCCAGGCTCATGCAGCAATCTGCGAATGTGGTGATGCAGCTGCTCCGCATCATCGGGCCGCGCTTGTCGAATGGTGAAGTCCATAGATCACGGAAGTCGTGTCACTCATGATTCCACGCGTCTGGCATCACGGTCAATGCTTCTGTAGGGCGAACTGGCGTGGTCTTCCCGCCATTGAACTCACATCCCTTCACACACCCATTGACCCACCAGTCCCTCCTAGTACACTCGACAGACCACTCACCCAACCATGTCCCTCACTTTCATCCACACCGCCGACTGGCAACTGGGCAAGCCCTTTGCCCGCGTCGAGGACGTGGCCAAGCGGACCCTCCTCCAGCAGGAGCGTATCGAGGTGCTCCGGCGGCTGGGCCAGGTCGCCCGGGAAAAGGCGGCGAAGTTCGTCGTGGTGGCAGGAGACCTGTTTGATTCCACCAGCCCCACGAAGCCCACCGTCACGGATGTCTGCAGCGTCATCGGTCAGATGGGCGTGCCTGTTTACGCGATCCCCGGCAATCATGATCACGGCAGCGTGGGCAGCGTCTGGACGCAGCCCTTCTTTGAGCAGTCGAGGTCAGAGCTGGCACCTCAGTTTCACATCCTGCTGAAAGCTGCCCCCGTGGAACTCGCAGACGCAGTGCTGCTGCCCTGTCCGCTGCTGCGCCGTCATGAGGCCAGCGATCCCATGGCGTGGCTGCGCACGCTTGATCTCGCCTCCGAGTCCTGGGGTGAAAAACCCCGCATTGTCATCGCCCATGGCAGCGTCCAGGGCTTTGGCAGCCAGGATGACGATGAGGAAGCCGGGCACGGGGGGGCAAATTTCCTCGATCTCTCCCGCCTCGACGCTGAGGCAATTGACTACATTGCGTTGGGTGACTGGCATGGCATGAAGCAAGTGGGTCCAAAGGCATGGTACTCTGGCACCCCTGAGCTGGACCGTTTTCCGAAAGGGGAGGGCAATGCCCCGGGTCATGTCCTCTGTGTCACGGCGCAGCGTGGGGCCGCCCCCTTGGTGGAACCCGTGCGCACGGCCCGCTTTGGCTGGCACCAGATCGAGCACCAGTTCCATGAGGACGCGGACATCGAGCGCTGTCTGGCGGAGGTGACCACCCTGTTGGAGGGGCGCTCGGGATCGGACCTGTTGCGCCTCGAACTCACGGGCATGCTGGGCATGGTGGCCATGACCCGGCTGGAGCAGTTGCTGGATTCCTGGCAGGCCCGTTTGCTCCGCCTGAAACTGGCCAACCAGACGCAACTGGCGCCTTCCGCAGATGAAATGGCCGATCTCACCCGGCGGGTGGAGGATCCCCTCATCGCCCGTGTGGCCTCCCGGCTCATGGACCAGGCTTCCGGCGAGGGCGATCAGGCGGTCGTGGCCCGCACCGCTCTGCGGGAGCTTCATGCGGCCTGTGCTGGCTGAACCGGACCTGGACCTTTCATCATTTCCTGAACCCCTCTCATGCGTCTTAAGTCCATCGCCGTCCGCCACTACCGGGTCCACCGGGATCTCGTGGTTCCTCTGGACCCGGCGCTCACGCTTATTGGCGGCCCCAATGAATCTGGCAAAAGCACTCTGCTGGAGGCGGCCCGCCATGCGCTCTTCCTCAAGGCCAAAGGCGGTGGAGAAACGCAGAAAAGCATGCTCTCTGCTTCGGCGCAGGGGCAGCCGGAGGTCGAAGTCGAGTTTTCCATTGCCGACAAGGTCTACCGCATCGCCAAGCGATTCAGCGGT
>JBGGMQ010000351.1:0-2558 GCA_041287975.1 Verrucomicrobium sp.
GCACTCATATTGTCAGCCATCGTGTGCATCAAATAAAATGAGGAGATACCCGGGCATCTCCTCGCCTGTGGCTCATCGGCACTTGCCAGGCATCAGCTATTCATAGGCGACAACCAGCGCGGTGGAACGAACGGATATAACGGTAAAGTCCTCCTCCGTGAACTTGCCGCGCCACGTGCGGTCTTTGTTCCAGGGTGCGGAATTCGGCGGCAGACTGGGGAAATCACTGGCGGGGAGCAGCCGGCAGTCGTTAGCCTTGCCCTTGAGAGCGGCGGAAGAACCCGATGGCGGCAAGACCATGCCCACGGCCTGTCCATCAAAGGTCCTCACAGCAGAGCCAGCCATGCCATCAAGATACTTGAGCGCCAAATCTCCGGCCAGCATGTAGCCTAGATGGATCTCGGAGAGAAGGGATTCCCCTCTGGTGTAATTGCCCGGCACAAACTGACTGGCGGCCACCATCCCGGAACTGAATGAACGCGTGGGCTCCAGCGCATAGAAGGTGGCATCGGCCTTCAACAAAGCATACCCGCCCGTGGCGCTGATCTTGACACACCGGGCCACGTAAGCCCTCAGACCATCCAGAATGTACAACCTCCGTCCGGCAGAGGCTACGTGATGACTGGTGAGAAAGTAGCCGTCTTCACGTAGGCAAAAACCTGCCGCCCAAGCCTTGGGGGGATGGGCACTGAGTTTCTCGAGAAGTGTTTCACGCGAGTCCTCCTCTGAGGGCAGGGGTTTGGGCCTGAATGCCTCAGCCAGCTTGCGGGCTTCGGTGATCTCCGCCTTGCTCATGGATCCCATCACGGCCTTAAGGTCCTTGCTGGAGTCCACACTTTTGTCCCGTGCGGCGATCGTCAGCCACATGCAGGCGTTGATACGGTAGGCCTTCTCACCACTGCCAGATTTGAAGGCGAGGCCCATCTGATACTGGGCGACAGCATTACCGTAGTTCGCAGCGACGGAAGCGTACTTCAACGCCTCCTCATGATCACCGCGCACGCCCAAGAGGGACCCGTACATGCTCTCAGCCTCAGTGTCCCCCTGATCCGCCGCTCTCTTGAACCAATATCGGCCTCGCTCCTCGCTTTTCGGAACAAGCTTTCCGGAGAAATGAATCCAACCCAGATGCGACTGTGCCCGCGGATTGCCCTGCTCCGCCGCCTTGAGCAACCACGCCAACCCTTGCTTGTTGTCTATTTTCGCACCCTTCCTCCTTCCGATATACAGTTCACCCAGGAAGAGCTGGGCCAACTCGTCCCCTTGAAGCGCCGCGGTATCCATCCATTGCAGCCATGACTCTGAAGTGTCTTTGCCGGAGGATTCATCCATCAACAACAGACGAGACAACATTCGCTGTGCAGGTGTGAACCCTTGAAGGGCAGCCTGCCGCACCAGAGCCCGACCCTGGGCAGAGTTGGCATCTTTCCAGAGGAGCTGGGTCGCGAGATTCACCACGCCCGTCACATTCCCAGCATCGGCCTGCCTGCGGAAGACAGTTTCCAACGGATGACCTGACCCTTCGGCAGTTTCTCCTCCCGCAGCTGACGCCCGCGAGCTGCTTGCGACCTGGCCTGCAGACTGCCGCGATGGCGCGGGAGAGTCTGCTTCACCCTTCTTCATCAGTTCCTGGATATACTCCCGGATCGGCCTGCCTTCACGCTTCTCGATGGCCGTGACACTGGCGTTTAAATCTTCCATCAGAGAATTTCCAGGAACCGGCACCTCCGTCATCCCGGCCAGTTCAGGCATGAGCCTGCGGACCTCAGAAGGAGGGGCCACTTCATTGTCCACCACCTTCCATGAGAGGCCTTTGTCATAGGACACACCCACGAGATACCCGCGCAAGGTCCCGCCCTTCGGGTAGTCTTTCAAGTCTGTGCCAAGGAAAGTCGGCACCAGCACCGCCAGCGCGTTTTTTTCGACCGATACAGGCGAAACTTCACCCACCAGGAAGTCACGAATTTTCAGCCCGGAGGCACGGAACATCTTCATGACCACGGTGAGTTGTTTCGCCAACTCCTCAGCGCCACCCACGCTCTTGACGTAGTCTGCGGGCATGCAGCCCACAAGTTTTGCATAGTCACCCTGAACCAGCGCCTCCCCCCAGTCACGGACCACATTCAAGAACCGGACCTGCATCTCTGCGTCCGTGAGAGGTGCCGCACTGCGGGGCTCCGCTGTAGGCCCCAGGGGTGCTGGGGATGGAGTCTCAGCCGTGGGCTGCCTCAACTCCCCGACAGAGGCTGCGCGAGGGGCTGCCGTCACAGCAGCCTCGGGGGTCCTGGTGACTTGACCGGGTGCTGACTCCGACTCGGAACCTGAGGCGGGACTGGCTGTCTCACTGGCGGATGCAAGCGCGGCGGAGGTGTCGGCCTCCTTTGGTGCGGGCGCGGTGGCAGCAATGGTCCCACTTCCTCCAGCCCGAATCGAATCCCCAAGGTTGGCCACACTTAGAGTGCGCATGCCCTAGTCTGAAGACAGCCAGAAATGCATGCCTGCAGCCCCCACCCCGGTCAGAACCAGCAGGGTCAGCAGCCATGCCAACCGTCCCGCGC
>JBGGMQ010000352.1:0-2644 GCA_041287975.1 Verrucomicrobium sp.
AGGCGACGCAGCACGCCGGGATAGCCAATGATGGGGGCGAGGAAAGTACTGCCGCGGGTCAAGTTGGGGTCTGCCTTCTGCAGGGCGTCAGACTCATCGCCTGGGAGCAGCACTTCACTTCGGGTCACTACAGCCAGTCCGCCGTGCGCGGGGCGGGGATCCCGCATGTCCAGCGGTCGCAGGTCGTAGATGACGCGACCGTCCGGCTGAAGCATCATGGTGGTCACGAGGCTGGGGCTGATGACGACACGTCCTACGGAGCAGACAGCCCCGGTTTCGTCCATGGCGCCTTCCAGCTCAGCCTTGGCGTGGGAGTAAAATTCCTGGGCGCCTCCCAGGCGCTGTTGCACGGGGGGATACGAGACCGACATCTCAGGGATCTGGACCAGGGCGGGCCGGTAGACGCCTGAGCCCCTCATTTCAGGAATGAGCTCATCATACACGACAAAGAGCTGGCTGGCGTTGTGCAGGCCCATGCCGATGAACTTGACCTTGCCCTTCACGACCAGCGGCTGGCTGCTGATCTTTTGGAAGGTGGTCAGGTCATGCAGTTCCAGCAGGCCGGTGGCCGGGCTGTAAATGGCCACGAGCTTGCCGCCAGAGGCGCACATGGCGCTGGGATCCGGGCAGTCGATGAAGCCGTCAAACTTGCCCTTGGCCAGGTTGAACGCGCCGATCTTGCCAAAATCTGTGAACACGACCAGCGCCTGCCAGCCACTGCTGGCGGGGATGATCTGACGGAAGCCGGAGGGTAGAGGAAACTCCGTGCCCCCAGGAGGCACGGGCACCATGGCGGGCTGAAAGATGCCCGCGTGAGCCGCCTCCATGCGCTGGATGTCCTCCTTGGTGGGAAGGCGGACCTTCACACTGCTGCTGGCCGCAGCGATGGCGGGAGTGGCGGGAACCACGGTGAGCATCGTCTTCTTCACTGCCTCCGCAAAGGACTTGCCCTGCAGCAGCTCGTCGTACACCGCGATGGAGAATGGGCCGTCGTGATTGCGGATCACCGCCACCTCTGGCTGGGGGAGCCTTTCGCCGACTGCCTGCCGGAGCTCATCGTCTCCCGGAGGACCGGACCGCCCCGTTTTGACACAGATGGTGAAGCCCCAGCGCAGCATGTAGGCGGCGGCAGCGGGACGCCGTTGATTGAAGGCGTAAATGGCCAGGTCGTTCGCACAGATCTCGACAGCCTCTTTGTCCGGGGGCGCAGTCATGCCGGAACGCCAATACTCCACCGCCCGGGCTTGGTCTTTGGGCTCGATCGTCATGAGGTTCACGCCGATGCTGTGCAGGAGTTCTGCATCTGTGGGGGCAACCTTGAGCCCCGCTTCAAACCAGCGTCTGCCGATGAGTGGCTCCCCGAGCTCCTCCCAGCTCAGGCCCATGTTGTTGTAGGGCAGCGGTTCACTGGGTTCCGCCATGAGGATGTACCGTGTGTACTCCACGGACTTGATCGAATGGTGCTGCTTCTGCGCTCCGGAACTGCTGCGGGCGAGGCGGTCCGCCAGAACCGAGGCTTGCGAGGCGCGTACTGCGAGGTCCTTGTTGATGGGGCGTTCCTTGACCGGGACGAAGTCTGAGATGGCCAGTTTCTGGGTCGAGATGGCCAGGCCAATGTCTCCTGATTGATCCAGGCTGCGCGTGACGAGGGCGAACACCCGCCCTTTTTCATCGCAGACTGGAGCGCCGGTGAAATCTTCCCCCAGTGAGATTTGCACATAGCTCAGTCCGTCCAGTTGATGTTCTGGAGAGGTCACCACTGCTTTGTGCACGGCATCTGCGGGAGGGGCATCTTTCACCGGGAGGGTGACCACCCGGCACGGCAGCCCTGCCACGGCATTGCCCCCTTTCGGCACTACGGGTGCAGCCGCGAACCTGGACCCAAAGGGGGCCTTGCCCTGCAGCAGGGCCAGGTCGTACTTCGGGTGCACTTTGAGGATTTCCACGTCTGTCACCTCTCCGCCACCTGCCAGCGGGCTCAGCCGCACCTTCAAATCGATCCCGCCAGCCACGAGGCGGAAGCTCGTGAGGATGAGTCCCGAGTCTGTGAGCACCACTCCGTGCCCCTTGATGCCGTGGCTTTCGACCTCCACCACGGAGTTCAGTATTGAGGGGGCCGACAACGCGGCGTTGGCATCAGGCGTTTGGGCGCGTGAGAACTGTGGCGTGAGCAGTAGAGCCGTGCTCAAGAGAATCGGCAGCCATCTGGAAACAGTCGGGCAAAGCATGGAAGTAGAGCAGAGATCAGGGCACGGAGATCTTTTCAATCTGGTAGTCGGTGGAACCGTCGGCCTTGCGGATGAGAAGGATCACCTGCACGACTTCGCCCCTGCTTTGACCAGCTGGGACGGACCACACGAGCTTGGGCGTACCAGGCTCCACCGTCATACCGGCCGGACCGCTTTCCAGTGTCGCGGTGGCCCCCTCAGGCAGGAAGAGCTTGCGGCTGAAAGGCTGGCCCGGCACTGCGATCAGGCCTGGGTTTTCTGGCTCAGCCGCCATGCCTTTGCCACTGCCGCCACCTTTGAGTCCCATGGGGTACAGTCGCATCCTGCGAGACTCCCTGTTGATGTACACATAGCAGTCGTGCTCGGCAGAGGCGAGGAAGTCCGGCTCGGTGTGCAGTTCCTTTTGCAGTACAGCG
>JBGGMQ010000353.1:0-4126 GCA_041287975.1 Verrucomicrobium sp.
GGGCACCCCTGCGGTCACCACCCGCGGCATGAAGGAGGGTGAGATGAAACAAATCGCCGCGCTCATCCATGAGGCGCTCGACTACCGGGACAAACCGGTGATCCTGGACAACATCCGGCGGACGGTGGCGGACATTAACAAGAGTTTCCCGCTGCCGTAAGGAGCTTCCAGGAGGCGGTGGGCAGTGCGTCAGTGGGCAAGGTGTTGGGAGCGTGGTCTTTTAAGACTGCGCTTCTTGCTTTTGCTTCTGGAGCCTTTTGGGACGCACGGCTTCTTCGACGGTCTGACCATACATGCGCTCAAAGAGGGTGTGCTTGCGCTCTTCCTCGGTGAGTCCGGGAGGCAGACTCGACAAGACGATATCTCTCGCGGCCTCGTGCATTCGCACACCCATAAGAAACCGCTGCTCGCCGGTCAGGCTCATGGTGTGCTGAAAAATCATCCGGTTAATCTCCGGTGACGTGTCTTTCACTGAGAAACCTGTGTCAGGATACCTGTCAGTTTCAAGTGTGAGGTCGCCCATAGCATCTCCTCTCACTTCATCGACTTCTTGAGCCATTCGATCATGTCCTGGGCGTAGTCGGGCTTGAGTTTGCTCCAGCCGCCCATGCCGTGAATGCCACCGGGAATGGTGATCATGTCACAGGTGTTCCCGAGGGATTTCATCTTCTCCTGAAAGCGGGTGGATTGGGAAATATCAACCGTGGTGTCTTTGTCCCCATGGATCAGGAGGTAGGGAGGAAGTCCGGCATGGATGGCACTGATGGGTGATCCGTCTGTGAGGACTTTGAAATTGGCTTCGTTCACCTCTGCGCTGATGCCAAAGAGGCCGGCGATGTTTTCGCCAATCTCTTTTCGCTCTCTGGCACGTGCCCCCAGATCATGAGGCGCGTAGAAAGGCACGACGGCGGCTACTTGCGTGTCCCCTTTGGAGCGGGCTCCCGCAAATGAGACCAGATGGCCACCGGCGGATTCGCCGACAAGGGCGATGCGATTGACGTCCACCTTGTACTCAGCGGCATGAGCGCGCACCCAACGAATGGCGGACTCCACATCGTCGAGACAGGCAGGCCAGCGATGGGTGGGTGCGAGGCGGTAGTTGATGGTGAACCACGTGAAACCCGCCTGGCTCAGGGGCTCAAAGAGGGGCTTGATGTAGGTGGTTTTGTCCCCTTTGGTGAAGCCACCGCCATGGACGAGGATGACCGTGGGAAAGGGACCCACACCTTCTGGAACAAAAGCGTCGAGCGTGAGGCTGACGTCACCCGCCTTGGCAAACTCGATGTCTGTCTTGAGATCCGCAAAAGCAGGCAGTGCGCCGACCAAACAAGCGGCGGCCAAAAGCCGAACAAGAAACTGGGAGCGCGTCGAAGTCATAGATTCCCATGAACGGCGACGAAAGAAGGCGTCTTCCAAAGATGCTGTCCCCTCCCCCGAAATGACGCAGGAGGGTATCGATCCAGAGCCAGCTTACTTGGACTTTTTAGAGACGGCTTTTTTCTCTGCTGACTTCTTGGAAGGAGCCTTCTTGGTCGCGGGGGCCTTGGCTGCTTTCGCAGCTTTTTTGGCCTCTTTGGCCAGAGCGAGCTTCTTCTCTTCGCGAGCCTTTTTCGAGGCGACCTTCTTTTTCAAAGCAGGCCAGTAGTCTTCACCCGCAATGTAGCCCGCGCAGTTGGCAGAGCCGCAGAGACAAGGGTGATCCTGCCAGCACTCGAGGTCGAAGCCGTAGTTGAAGGTGAGTTCTTCACCCTTCTTGATGTCACGCAAAGCGACAAACCAGATCTCTTTCTCATCCCAAGTCTGCGCTTCCACATTGGGAGAGCAGGAGTGGTTCATGAGGCGGGCGGTGTTCCAGGGGACGTTGCCGTCGATGTCCCACTCATCATTCAAGATGAACATGTAGACTCGGGCACCGCCGGTTTCCTTGGCAGAGTCGAGCAGCGCATTCGCCCGACGGTCGCTCTCATCCTTGTCTACTTTCTCGCCCGTGTATTCGACGATCCAGGTTTCCACAGGGATGTCTTTGCGGGCGTAGAGACCGCGGCCATGAATGCCGGAATCACGGACGATGTACCACTCGTTGGGCTTGGGCTTGGGTGTCTGGGCCATGGATGCAGTGGTCGCACCGTGTCGCGCTTGTCACGCAAGTCAAGCCAAAGGAGGACGCAGGTTGTGCCGCTCCGTGCGCAGGTGATTGCCACGTGTTTTTTTCGCCACAGAAAGAAGAACGTCACCATCACAAAAGCGGTGGAGACTGCACTGAAGCAAAGCGAACAGAAGCGCCTCAACTGGAACTAGAGATTGGAAACGGCTCGCGACTCCGTACCTTGCTCGGTGATGAATTCTCTCTCCAGAATTTGCCGGATACTCGTCCTCGCCTGGGTGCCGCTTGCTGCACAGGCTGAGCCTTGGCAGGACCCTGCGCCGCCCAAAGTGCAGAAGGTGGTGGCCGCAGACAAGTTGGCGCCCAAGCCCTTTGACCGGTTGAAGTTCCATGCCGCCCCCAAGGCTCTCTCGCCTCAGGCGGTGACTTCGGACTGGACCCGCTTTCTAGGACCCGGACACAATGCGACATCGCCGGAGACGAAACTGGCCCACGTGTTCCCGGTAAAGGGTTTGCCGCTGGTGTGGGAGGTGGCCAAGGGAGACAGCTACACCTCACCCGCGATTCAGGGGGAGCTTCTGCTGCTCTTTGACGCGGCAGACGGCAAGGAACGTCTGGAGTGCCTGAACGCAGAGACCGGGCAGCGATTCTGGACACACGAGTACCCGATGGAATACCGGGATCGCTACGGATTCGCCAACGGACCCCGTGGCTCACCGGTAATCGCCGATGGCAAAGTGGTGACGATGGGGGTGACGAGCCTGCTGACGTGTGTGGATCTGCAAACAGGGCAGCAGATCTGGCAGCGCGATCTACGTAGAGAGTTCCATGTACCCCAGGACTTCTTTGGCCAGGGGAGCACGCCCCTGGTGATGGATGGCAAAGTGATCGTGAATGTGGGCGGCAAGGCCAAGGCTGTGCCTGAAGACGACAGCACGGAACGCTATGCAGCGCTGGCCGCACCGGGGCTGAGCGTGGGAGCCTTTGACCTGAGCACGGGGAAAGTCGTGTGGGGCGTGAAGGACGAGTGGGGCGCGAGTTATGCATCCCCCGTGCCTGCCGTGTTGCACGGAAAATCCGTGGTGCTGGTCTATGCGGGTGGCGAAGGTAATCCTGCGACGGGCGGACTGCTCTGCATCAACCCGGTGGACGGCACCGTATATGACCGTCACGCCTGGCGGGCGGAGGAGTACATCCAGGCCACCGGGACCTCCCCCGTGGTGGTGCCGGAACTCAACCGGGTGTTCATTTCCACGGCTTACCCGAAGGGGCGGCCCCTGGGCGGCGTAATGCTGGAGTTCGATGAACAACTCAAGTCGAAGGAGGCGTGGTCCTCGAAAAAATTTGCAGTCCACTGGATGAATCCGGTCGTGAGAGACGGCTGCATCTATGGGATCGATGGTGAGACGGAGCGGCAGGCGAAGCTGGTCTGCTTTGACGCCGCGACAGGCGAGCAGAAATGGCGTGAGGACCTGACGTGGGAGGACACGGAGATGAGTCCGGGGCGGGTGGCGAATCTGGGGGCCCAGCGGGCCAGTCTTCTCATTGTGGATGGCCAGGTGCTGTGCCTGGGAGAACTGGGCACCCTGCTCTGGCTCGATCTCAGCCCCCAGGGCTGCAAGATCACGGCGAAGACGCAGCTTTTTTACGCGCCACACTCCTGGTGCCTGCCCGCCATCAGCCGCGGTCTGCTCTATGTGATGCAGAACTACGATGAGCAGGTGCGGGAGAAAGTGGAGCAGCGGCTGAAGTGCTACGATCTCCGGTCGCCGTAGGCTCCAGGGTTCAAAGCAAGAACCCGCTGACGCAAGCGCCAGCGGGTTCAGGAAAACACGAATGAAACCGGGAGGCTACGCCTCCTCGATGCCGAGAAGCTCGTTCGCGGCACGGTTGCCGGATTCGACACCGCCGTTCATGTAACCAGGGGATTCAAAGCTGGTGTGCTCACCAGCGAAGACCAGCTTGCCATCAAGCTCGGGGCTTGCGGCCGCGCCATACATCCAGGTGTACTGGCCGACCTTC
>JBGGMQ010000354.1:0-8536 GCA_041287975.1 Verrucomicrobium sp.
CCGGTACTCCTGCCATCGGGACTGGCCTGCTTGATCGATCTGCTCAACCCGGATGAGAAAAGTCCGGTCAAGAAACGGGGTGGCAAAGACAAGCTGCAGAGACTCCACCGGAATGTCGGCATGCGGCAGTTCCAGCTTCCAGCGCGAATACGTGGGATGCCTCGCATCGGGAAATGCCTGCGCGGGCAGCGCCAGGGTTTCCATTTTCACCTTCGGGCGGAGGACATACGGAATCTGACGTCCGTCTTGAACGAGGCGCAAATCACTGCCTCCACTGGCACTATGGCTAACGGTCTCCAGATCCAGCAGCAATGACTGCACTCCAGAGCCATCGATCGTGACGGCCTTGCGCAGCCGCCATGGGGTGGTGTCAATCCCGCCGCCGCTTTCGGCGAAGGGCGCCAGCCCCGCGTCCTTCTTGAAATCAGGATTGGCCATCAAGGGACCTGGGGTCGCTGCACGGGCGGTCAAAGTTTTCAACTGCCCTCCCAAAGCGGCAAGGTCATACCTTGGAGCTGCGACACGGGCATTCCCGCCGTACAGTTGCCAGACTCCAGGGTTGTCTGCCTGAAACACCAGATGCACGGGGTAACGAGTAGCCTCCACGGCTTGAACCTTGAGCGGTGGACTGCTGCCATTCTCCAGAGTCAGGAGCAGCTCACCGCCGGTCACCTGGCGGTTCACGGGAATCACCAGTGAAGACGCCTGACGATCCCCCACACCCAGCCGGTAGACGGTGGCTTCTGCGACCACGGCACCATCAGTGAGCTGCTGCAACACGGCGCGACGACTGAAGACCGATTCGGTCGTTTGCAGCTTCACGGCACCCAGCCACGCATGGGGTGTTTGCAGTTTCAGCGTCAGGCGGGTCTGTCCCTCTGTCTCCTCCGTTTTCTGGACGGTGACCTGCTCCGCCACGGTTGCCGAAGCCTCCTGTTGCAACTCAACCTCCGCCCCGGTGAATACGACGGGAGAGGTGCGTTGGTCATCCACTGTCACGCGAAGGTGTTTCCAGGAACCGGGTGGAAAATTCAACCGCAACCGGCTGCTGCCGTCGGTCTGGCGGAAGAGCACGGTCGGCTCGCTCAGTGACTGCCACTGAGCGCCATCTTGCGAGCCTTCCACCGTCACTGCTTTCAGAAAAGTCCCAGCGCCCGTCCTGAGCACCAGCGCCCGCAGTGCTTCCTCCCGCCCCGTCTCAATGCTTAGGATGCTCTGCTGACCCTGCAACTGCGTCTGAACGCTACGCACGGGCTTCAACAGCACGGCATCCAGCGTGGGAGACTCCACCAGATAGGGCGTTTCCACCCCATCGCTGCGGATCAGGCGCACATCCCCCAATCCCGGCTGGGCGATGGCCTGGGTGACAGGCGGCAGTTCCATCCTCACCAGACCTGCTTCCGCAACGGTCACGGCCTGCACATGAGACCAGTTTTGGAAGGGCGGTGGCGCTGTGGACTGCCCTGAGGCCAAAGTGGCCATCAGGACAGACATCAGCAAACTTGCGCTGGCAGTGAGGCGTCTCATCACAGGGTGCTATTTGTCGTCATTGGGCTGGCTGCGATCCAGGAACCTCTGGTAGAGGAACGAGGCGGCCAGGGCGATGAGGGCCACGAAGATCAGCGCTCCAATGCGGTAGATGCTGCCGATGTTGGCCAGATCGTGGAAGAAGAGCTTGAGCAGGGTGAGCGCCAGCAGGCCCATGCCTGCGTAGCGGGTGGCGGCGGTGCGCAACCAGAACCCGAGCCCGAGCAGCGCCAGGGCGAACAACCCCCACGAGATGCTGTAAGTCATGTCGCGTGCAAAGCTCTCCCCGAACTCAAAGGCGATGAACGCCGAGCCTGGAGGGGTGAAGTAGTCTGCCACCTCGATGTTGAGCAGCAGGAAGAGCAGGACGCCGCCCATGCCGCAGAAGATGGCCCGGAGGTTCAGGAAACCCCAGCGGTGCCGCGGCGGATTGAGCCACAGGGCAGCCAGGATCATCGCGGCAGCGGCCAGACCGTAGGTGTAGAGGTACCAGTTCAGGATGGGGGTGCCACTGCGGGCCTGGTAGGCGAACACCGCCGGATTGAGCGCCAGCCGGACGAACGCGAGTGCCAGCAAGACGGCACCTGTGCCCCGCAGCCCGCCATGAGGAATGCGACGGTAGAGCCAGCACAAGGCAGCGCCTTCAAACGCCCAACCCAATGTGATCCACTGGCGCTCGAACTGCACCGGGAAGATCAGGGTGATGAAGAACAAGGCCGCGCCACCAAACCATGCGAGTTGTGAGAGACGGGCCGGATTGTCGGCCTTGTGCAGCTTCAAAATCGCGGCCAGGCTGAGGAGAGGAGGAATCGCGAACGCGGCGGGTAGCAGGCCCATCATGCCATTTGGCCAAGTGTCTCGCACCAGCATGTAAACCAGGCAGTAGGCCCCGACCCCGGACATCGCGGCTGCCGCCCAAGGCAGGATGGACCGCTCAAACACTTTGCGGAAGACAAAGGGATAGGCGGCAAAGATCACGAAGAAGCCGAGATACCAGGAGAGGGGTGTCCAGGGGGCCAGGGCGGAGAAGTGATTCTCATGCCAGGTGAACTGCACGGCCAGCACACAGGCCAGTGCCGCAGGGGGCAGGCTTGCGATGCCGCTGAACTTCGTCAAGCCTAGCAGGAATACGGTCAGCAGCAGGGCCGCACCAAAAATGGGGGCGGGGTTGGTCGTGTCCACCACGAGGGAGGCCATGATCAGCAGCAGGAAAGGAAGGACTGCGGAGCACACGGGCAGCCATTGAGCCAGTGAGTCGGGCATCAGGTCGCGGTCATTGATCTTGTCCGGCTGATGCGCCAGCACCCGGCGCGCCAGGAAACAACTTGCCGCCATGAACACCACGGCGAACCCGCAGAGGATGACCAGGAATCCGGGCAGGTTGTCCAGCGTGTGCGGCATCTTCAGCAGCCAGCCCATGGTGGTGAAAAGGGTCAGCACCAGGGCGGCGAGCACGGGCAGCAAAGCTCTCGTGACGATGGCCAGACCAATGATCAGCAAGTCCACCAGCAGGACCGCTGGCCAGACCACAAAGGACACCTCAGAGAGCAGATACACCGGCTGCAGCATCAGGAGCAGTGCCACCACCGGTATGAATCCGGCGATGGACTGTGGCGTGGCGGGATGACGACGCTGCCAGATCACACCGAAGGCCGTGTGCAGCATGCCGAAGATCAGGTAGACCACCAATGCCGCAGGCAGCAGATCCGCCGTGAGATGGTTTTTGGTCCAGATGGTGAGATGAACAAAGCTGAGCAGGCCCACAACTGCCTGCGCCGCTCTTACGCGAGGCTCCACCCAGACGATGAAGAGGGCTGCCACATTGATGAGCAGCACAAAAGTGTAGAGCAGCTCCGGCCGTTGAGCCGTGGAGGGGTGGCCAAGGAGAGTGAAGGACGCGAGCAGGGCACTGCCGCAGAGCGCCAGCGCAGAGCCACCGGGATACACGTCCACCTCACCCGCGCGCCTCTTGGTGAGCCACGCTCCCACGGCGAAGACTGCCGCGAACCACAGGTACACTCCGACAAAGAGCCAGCTCTTCGAGCCGTGCAGATAGCCTTCCGAAATGAGGAATTTGGACGTCCAACCGACCTGCATGAGGATGGTGCCTGCCGCGCCAAGGGCGGTGAGGAACAGCCACCGCTGACGGCGGGCCACCGCCACCAGACCCAAATCGAGCAGGGTGATGTAGCCAAAGAGACCGAACGGATTGTCCTGACCCGTCGAAACGAGGATGGGAGTCAGGAAACCACCCACCATGCCCAGCACGGCCACGACCAGGGCATTCATCCGTACCGCCAGCAGGAAGGCCACGCCGGTGATCAGCGTCATCAACCCAAATGTCACCAGACTGGTGAAGAACGGGAAGTGATAGAGAGCGTGGGCGGCAAAGGTCACGCCATAGAGCACCAGCACCCCCGTCGCACAGAACGTGTGCGCCAGCACGGTGTAAGCTTTTTTGGCACTCAAACGGAAACCACCCACGGTTAGGCCAATGCCGGTGACGAAGCCCAGAGCTACCCGCACCGCAGGAGAGATCAAATTCTGCTCAAACGCGTACTTCACGAAAAAGACGATCCCCAGGAACAGGGCCAGGCCGCCCACCCAGGCGAAGAGCTTCACGCCCATGAACTGCTCCAGAGTGAAGGCAGGCGTGGCTTTCTCGGCTGCCTTGGCCGCGATGGGCATGGCAGGAGGCACTTCGACCGAAGGGGGGAGGAGGGCAGTGGAAGTGGCCTTGGGAGGCAACGGCGGCGGCAGGGGAGGTGCGTCCGGACACGCAGCAGGCAAGGGCGGGATGGGCCCCCACATTTCTTCTTCTTCGTCATCCTCGGGAGTCGGCAGGGCAGGCGGAGCCTCCGGGGCAGCGGTCGAAATCGAAATCGGTGGGATCACGGGTTCAGCGGCGGCCGCGGGCTTCTCCGGTGCCGCTGTAGCGACCTCAGGCGCTGGCTCTACCGCAGGTGGCGCGGTAGCAGGAGCTCGCTGGCTCTCCAGCGCCTCGATGCGTCGCATCAAATGGTAGTGCTCGTCTTTGGAGCGCTGCAGGTGATTCCGAAGCTGGCCATCCAGATCTTCGGCTTTCTTGCGGGCCGCCGAGGCATGGCTGAGCACCACGATGGGCATGACAAACACAAAGCCAATGACGACGAGGAGGATGAGGATACCTAGGGCTTCCATAGAAATGACCGGTTGCTGGTGTCACTCTGGCTGATCCTGGACCGATTGAAAATCGATAAAGTTTGACCGTCCATTGATGGACTGAATACAGTTCCCTTTCTGCCGCCCCCGCTATGAACGTCCATCACCTCGAACTCTTTTTCTACGTGGCCCGGCATGGAGGTGTCAGCGCAGCCGCCCGGCACATCCCGTATGGCATCCAGCAGCCGGCCATCAGCGCCCAGATCCTGCAACTGGAGGACAATCTGGGAATCACGCTCTTTCGTCGCCGCCCCTTCCAGCTCACCCGGGAGGGACAGGCCCTCTATGCGTTTATCGAGCCTTTCTTCTCCGGACTGGACGACATAGCCCGCCGGCTTCGAGGAGGCGTCGACAATCGACTGCGCATCGCCGCCCCGGAAATCGTCCAGCGGGAGTACCTTCCGCATTTGCTCGTTCGCCTGCGCAAGAGCATCCCAGGATTCCATTTTACCCTCACCCAGGGACGGCAGCAGGAGATCGAGGCGCTTTTGCACGCCCAGGAAATTGATCTGGGGCTTTCCGTCCTCACCGACAAGCCGGGGGCAGGCATCCAACTCCGGGAGGTGGCCACCCTTTCCATGGTGCTGCTCGTCTCTGAATCCAGCGGCATTCAGCACGCCCAGCAAATCCTGGAGCAGGACCGCATCGACCTCCCGCTCATCACCTTGAGCTCGTTTGAAGGGGTGACGCGTACTTTTCAGACTTACCTGCGCCACCGCGGAGTCGACTGGCTGCCCAGTTTGGAGCTCGGCGGGCTCGATCTTGTAAACCGTTATGTCGAGGAGGGCTTCGGAGTCGGGTTAAGCCTGCAACTGCCTCGCATGCGCATTCCCACCGGTGTCCGCCAGATCGCTTTGCCTGGAGCGCCCACAGTTACTTTTGGGGCACTTTGGGCGGGAAAACTCATTTCTCCGGCAGAAGTCTTCGTTCGGGAGGCTGAATTGCTGGCCAGCGAGTTGTTCGCAACGTAAATTCAGGGCTGGACGCGAGAGCCCTTTTTCCGCTAAAGTTCATTTCTGCCATGCGTTTTTTCGCCCGAATACTCTGGATCGTAGCGTTCTTGCTGGCCACCTACTCATGGATGGTGGCCTTCGAGCACGGATTCGGCTGGCCAGGTTTTCGCGATGGGTTCAGAGGAGAGTGGCGTAATCTGGCTGCCTTCGTCACGGGGAAGCCTGCCGCCCCCGTCACGGTCACGCCCACCCTCCCGTCGCCAATCGCTCCTCCCAAATAGCTTTCCCTTCTCGCTTCCTCTCTCTGATCCTGAACTCCAACATTGATTTGACCTCAACCACTTCCATGACCGAAGCCGATCTTGCCCCTCAGCAGAAAAACCTGTGGCTCAAAGGTGTCAGCGCCTACCAGCTCAAGAACTTTGACTACGCCATCAGCCTGATCATTACCGTGGTGAAGCAGGCACCTGAGTTTTTGGATGGGCGTCGCCTCCTTCGCCGCGCTGAGGGCGAAAAATTCCGTGGTCAGAAAAAAGGCCTGTTTGGTGGCGGCCTTAGCCTCGGCGGCCTGAAGCTGGGCAGCACGAAGAAAGATCCCTGGGAAGCCATTGCAGACCTGGAGGAGAACGTCTTCCAGAAGGATCCCTACAACCAGTCGGCCAACCAGACGCTGTATGATCTGGCCATGCGTGTGGGTCAGAATCACCTGGCCGCATTTGCACTGGAGACCATCAAGGAAGGGTTCCCCACCAATACCCGGAACATGCACGTGCTGGCTCAGCACTACATGGCCATCGAAGAGCCTGAAAAGGCCAGCGACACCTATCGCGCCGTCCTGAAGCATGACCCTACGGACATGGACGCCATCAAAGGCGAAAAGGACGCAGCGGCCAAAACGTCCATGATGCGCCAGGGCTGGCAGGACAATGGCGGCTTTGAAAAAGCGAAGAAGGACAAGGACCAGTCCAATCGCGACGAAAACCTTGCCCGCCAGGGGATGACACCCGAGCAGATGCAGGCCTTGCTCGCCCAGCTCGCTGCGGACTACGAAAAAGATCCGAACAACATCAACGTCGTCAAGAAGATCGCCGACCTCTATGAGCGGATGGAAGATCTGGACAGCGCCCTTAGCTACTACGACTGGGCGCTCACACTGAACCCAGGTGACGTGGCTCTCCAGGCCCGCATTGAGCAGGTTCGGAACCGTTCGGGAGAGCTGCGGATCCAGGAGATGGAAGCCCAGATCGAGGCCAATCCTGATGCCGAGGACATCGAAGAGAAGCGCGAGTTCATTCGCGCCACCCGCCGCGAGCGTCTCTCAACCCTCCTGGCTGAGGCCAAGACCAAGGTCGAACGCAACCCCACGGACAAGCAGTACCGCTTTGATTACGCCACCATCCTGTTCCAGGCGGAGCAGTATCGCGAAGCCATCCCCGAGCTCCAGCAGGCCAAGAGCAACCCGCACATCCGCAACAAGGCCCTCCTCATGCTGGGCAAGTGCTTTGAGCGCCTCAACATGAACGACTTGGCCATCAATGCCATGGGCGAGGCGGTTAAGGAAATCCCTGCCTTCAACAACGAGAAGAAGGAGATCCTCTACCAGCTGGGCGTCACCTACCAGAAGGTGGGCAAGAGCGATGACTACCTCAACTGCATGAAGGAGATCTACAACAACGACTACGGCTACAAAGACGTAGCCGCTCGTGTGGAAGCCTCCTACGGTTGATCTCTCTGATTTAACAAGGGCCGTTCCCGCAAGGGAGCGGCCCTTTTGCATTTAGGGCATTGCTTGACAATGGAGTTTTCTTTGTGAAATTTCACAAGTGACTAAGATCGAAATCCCCCGAAAGACAGTCTACCGCCTCTCGATATACCAGCGCTGCCTGCAAAGATTGAAAGAGAACATGATGGAGACGGTCTCCTCTGAAGCCCTGGCCAAGGCGGCCGGGGTAAAGTCCACGCAGCTGCGCAAAGACCTGACCTACTTCGGCCAGTTCGGCACTCGCGGCCTCGGCTACAACGTGGCGGGCCTGAGCGGTGCCATCGGTGAGGTGCTGGGCCGGTCGCGGCTCCAACCCGTCATTCTGGTCGGCGTGGGGAATCTCGGTGCCGCCTTGCTGCGCTACGGTGGATTCCAGAAGGAGGGCTTCGAAATTGTCGCTGCCTTCGACGCCAAGCCCGATCCCAAGCGCATGAAGGGGCTGCGCACCCCCCTGCTCGATGCCAAAGAGCTGTCATCAGTCATCCGGGAGCAGCACATCAAGATGGCCATCCTGACCGTGCCCGCCACCCATGCCCAAGAGGTGGTGAATGAAATGGTGGAGGCCGGCATCCAGGCGGTGCTCAACTTCTCGCCCGTGGTGCTCGAAGTCCCCAAAAACGTCGTCGTGAACAACGTCGACCTCGCCGTGGAACTCGAAAACCTCAGCTATTTCATCCGATAGCAAGCAGAGGCCTGCCTGTTGGATTTTGACGTTTGACGGCCCGTGGATGCGGCTGGATGTACTCCCATGGACCGCCCCGCTGCCATTGCCCAGATTCGTGAAGCTTCTAAAAACATTGCCCTTCAGTTCATGAAGATCCACCCGGCTCTGCCTGGCCTGAACGACGCGGAGACGATGAGCGACTGTATCAAGTCTCTCCATGAAATGACCGTCCAGCTTGAGACCATCAAGAAGAAGGTCGGCAAACTGGAACGGGCGGACGACAGCTCGATCCTTTGATTCCTATTCGACGGACTACTCGCCCAACCACAACACCCCTACTCCACTGGGGGTAATGTTCTTCTTCATGGGGATCAGCTTCACCGTTTCGAAGACCAAGGCAGTCGGATCATACTGATCCCGGATCTTCTG
>JBGGMQ010000355.1:0-4237 GCA_041287975.1 Verrucomicrobium sp.
CCCATGCGGAGGATGATCGTTTTCCCCCGTATGACAACACAGAAGAGGTCAAGGCGTTCTGGAAGTCCAAACCGGAATTCTTCCAGTGGAAAACACCTGCGGACCTTCCCAGTGACCTGAAGTGGGAAAATGGCGGCGACCTGCCGGAGATGGGAGATCCGGACGCCAAAAAGGGCGGGACCTTCCATGACTACATCGAGTCATTTCCTGCAACTTTCCGGGTCAACGGGCCGGATGCCAACGGAACGTTCCGCAGCGAGCACCACGACAACATTCTGATCACGCTGGTGCAGCGTCATTTGAATGTCGATGGCTGGGTACCGGGACTCGCCGACGAGTGGGCCATTTCCCCGGACAAGAAGACGATCTACTACCGGCTCTGTCCCACGGCGACCTACTCGGACGGCGCGCCCGTGGAGGTGGAGGACTTCTTCATGACGTTCTTCATCATGCTGAGCCCTCACATCCAGGATCCATGGTACAACGATTTCTATGCCAAGGAGTTCAAGGCGATCACGAAGTATGATGACCACACCTTCTCGATCACCATTCCGAATTTGAAGCCCGATCCGCTTTGGTACGCGGATCTCCCGCCGTCCCCCCGGCATTTCTACAAGGAGTTCACCGACGACTATCCCGCCCGGTATCAGTGGAGGAAGTCACCCACCACGGGCGCATATGACATCCTGCCAGACGGCATCAAGAAAGGCCGCTCCGTCACGCTCACGCGGGTAAAGAACTGGTGGGCGAAGGACCGGAAGAATTTTCGCTACCGGTTCAATCCAGATTTCCTGGAGTACAAGGTGGTGGCCAACATGGACAAGGCGTTCGAGATGTTCCGCCAGGGTCAGCTCGACTTTTACGCCATGGCGCTTCCGCGCTACTGGTACGACAAGGCGGAGATTCCCGAGATTTACAATGGCTACATCGAGCGTGGGCTTTTCTACAGCGTCTATCCACGTATCACCCGGGGTATTTACCTGAACCAGAGCAAGCCCCCGCTCGACAATCTCGACGTGCGCCTGGGCGTCAATCACGCGCTCAACTTCAAGAAGGTCATCGAGATCGACTTCCGCGGGGACCCCAACCGAATGAAGAGCACCTTTGCGGGGTTCGGACGCTACACCAATCCAGCGCTCAAACCGCGTGAATTTGACGTCGCCAAGGCTGAGGAACACTTCAACAAGGCAGGCTACACCAAGCGGGGGCCGGATGGGGTTCGGGTCAATGACAAGGGACAACGTCTCAGCCTGACCCTGTCGCTTCCCAATCTTGGGCCCATGGTGCAGATCGCCATGCGACTGAAGCAGGAGGCCTTGAAAACGGGGCTGGATCTGGGGGTAGAGGCGCTCGACACCACCCAGCTCTACAAGAAGTTGGATCAGAAGAACCATGAGATGTGTCTGGTGGGCTGGTCTGCGCAGCCGCCCTATCCACGTTTTTGGGAGTACTATCATTCCGACAACGCCTGGAAGGTGCAGCCGGATGGCACCAAGAAAGTGGTGCCGGATACCAACAACGTAACGATGACGGCCGACCCGGTCATGGACCCGCTGATCGACCAGCAACGTGTGGCACCGACTGAAGAGGAGATGCAGCGGCTCTGCTGGATCCTTGAGGAGATGGTCGAAGCGAAGGCCGTCTCGATCCCCGGCTGGGAATCTCCCTGGTATCGGTATGGCCACTGGCGGTGGGTGCGCTGGCCCAAGGATGGGAATCTCAAGAACAGCCAGCTCCCCCTCGACACCTATGTGCATTGGATTGACGAAGACGTGAAGAAGGAAACCCTGGAGGCGAAACGCGCCGGAACATCCTTCGGCGAAACGCTGCGTGTGTTTGACCAGTACAAAGATCAATGAGTGCCCCAGAGAACATTCTTGAAGTGAAGGATCTGGTCACGGTGTTTGACACCGATGCCGGCCGGGTGACTGCCGTGGACGGGGTGAGGTTTGAGGTCGAACGTGGCAAGACGCTGGGCCTGGTGGGGGAGTCGGGTTGTGGCAAGAGTGTCACGGCATTCTCCATCAACCGCCTGCTGCCTCAACCCCATGGCAAAATAGCCGCAGGGGCCATCTCGTTCGAAGGGCGCAATCTCGCTGAACTGAGTGTGGACGAGCTGCGGAAGTTTCGCGGGCGGGAGATCAGCATGATCTTTCAGGAGCCCATGACGGCGCTCAACCCCGTGCAGACCGTCGGCAAGCAGCTGGCTGAGGCCATCCTTCTTCATCAGAAATGCAGCTCACGGGAGATCTTGCAGCGCTCCATCGAGCTCCTCACGAAGGTTCGCATTCCTTCACCGGAAGTCCGGCTTCAGGAGTACCCGCACCAACTTTCCGGCGGCATGCGTCAGCGTGTGATGATTGCCATGGCTTTGGTGCACAAGCCCAAGCTCCTGATTGCAGACGAGCCCACCACGGCCCTCGACGTCACGGTGCAGGCGCAAATTTTGGACCTGATCAACAGCCTCCAGAAGGAGATGGGCATGAGCGTGCTGTTGATCACGCATGATCTGGGAGTCATTGCCGAGACCTGTGATGAGGTGGTGGTCATGTATGCGGGCCGTGTCGTGGAGCGTGCACCCGTGGCAGAGCTTTTTTCCTCGCCCCGGCACGCTTACACCCAAGGGCTGCTGCAGAGCATTCCCAAGATCGAATCCATTCCCAAGTCGCGCCTCAAGGCGATTCCTGGAAGTGTGCCCGCCATTGAGACGCTGCTTCCCGGCTGCCGCTTTGCAGAAAGGTCGGGGCGGCCCCACCTGCCGGAGCACCTGAACCAGCGTCCGCCCTTCATTGAAATCTCCCCCCAGCACTGGGTGGAAAAATGCCCCGTTTGCGTCGCATGAGCCTTCTGAACGTTGAAAACCTGAAGATGCATTTCCCCGTGCGCGGGGGGATCCTCATGCGTGCTCTGAAAACCTGCAAAGCCGTGGATGGCGTCTCAATCTCCGTCTCTCAGGGGGAAACGCTTGGCCTTGTAGGGGAGTCAGGCTGTGGGAAGACGACACTTGGCAAAGCCATTGTGCGGCTCTACCAGCCCACGGATGGCAAGGTCCAGTTCGAAGGGCAAGACATCACCCGCGCCAGCCAGAGGGCGCTCCGTCCCATTCGTCGGGACATTCAGATGATCTTCCAGGATCCCGCAGAATCGCTCAATCCGCGACTGACCGTTCGGGACATTCTTGAAGAGCCTTTCATCATTCACAAGCAGGGCACCCCTGCCGAACGCCGTCAGTGGGTCTCCGAGCTTCTCGACAAAGTGGGTCTGGCCTCGACTGCCGCCGATCGCTTCCCCTTTGAATTCTCTGGCGGCCAGCGCCAGCGCATCGGCATCGCCCGTGCCATCGCCCTCAAGCCCAAGCTCATCGTCTGCGATGAACCTGTGTCCGCCCTGGATGTGAGCGTGCAGAGCCAGGTGCTGAACCTGATGCTGGATCTGCAGCGGGACATGGGCCTGAGCTACCTCTTCATCGCGCATGGTCTCTCTGTAGTGAAGCACATGAGCGACCGTGTGGCGGTCATGTACCTGGGCAAGATCGTGGAGCTGGCCCCCTCCGAGGAACTTTACCGCGCACCGCGGCATGCCTACACGAAGGCGCTGCTGGATGCCATCCCTGTGCCAGACCCCAGCAAGCGCCGGGATCGCAGGCTGCTCACGGGCGACGTCCCATCACCCATCGATCCTCCTGCCGGATGTGCCTTTGGCCACCGCATGAAGCATCCCAAGTGGGAGCAGAGCGTCGGCATGGATCTCAAGCTCGAGGAAATATCCCCCGGCCACTGGGTGCAGAAATGCCCGTGCTGTGTGGACCAGGGTTAAGAGGGCGTTTTTTTAGACAGGATTGACAAGATTTTTTTAGATTAACAAGAGGGCGAAATGCCCGGTCGGGGGGGATTGTCAGCCTGTGTCATTCGAAGTCCTTTGCGCTCTCCAGGTGAAGGAGCCCAGGGACGCAGGCTACGACGTGGGGGCGTTGCACGCTCCAAGGTTGGAGGAAAGAGGCGCGGCATCCCCACCTGACATTTTGCATCGAGAGTACCCAAGGTAGCCTCGCTTAAGGCTCGGCCAACCCTGGGCTGAGGTATCCATCCCTTTCAGGGATGAAAACAGGAGCATTGATAGTCTCCCGAAACCAAAAAGAAAGATGAAAAGTGCCGCAGGTATCCAGGCTTTTGAAAGGGTGCGAATGGCCATCACTTCGTGCTGACGTTTCTGGGTGACACCCTCTCGTTCCCTCACA
>JBGGMQ010000356.1:0-8156 GCA_041287975.1 Verrucomicrobium sp.
GGTCTCCGAGAGGGTCAGGCGGCCTTCCTGGGCGCGCACCTGCTCGACTCGCTCGTGAGCGATGCCCTTTCGCAGGACTTGGTTGCCTGGGCCGTGGCCATCGCGCACCTCTTCACCTTGGCCAAAGAGCCAGACGCGATAACCTTCGAGGACCTTGGCGGCAGCGGGCGGACGTGGTGGAATGTCGGGGGTAGGTGGAATGTGGCGCTCATGCGCACGGTGCTCTTGAGTGATGGTGTACAGGGCAGCGAGCGCTCTGCGCCCCCCCGCCACCGCCTCGGCATAGCTGCACCAACGGTAGTCCTTGGGGTCCGCGACGATCCCCGCGCGCACGGGATTGAGATCGATGTAGGCACTCATCACCGAGAGGGTGGCGAGCTCCCCTTCGAGAAGCACACTGGTGAAACGCTCCTCCCACAAGGTGCCTTTGCGGCCCTCACGCTTGTTGAACCAGAGGCTGAAACGCTGCTTGAGCTCTTTCATAAACAGACTCACGTCCCACATCCGGGCGAGGTACTTTTCCTTGAGCTCGTCCGCTGCCGCGTGATGCCATTGGCGTCGGAAGGTGTCCAGGGCCTCCTTGAGCATGTGCACCGCCACCTTGGAGTAGATGAGCGAGGCCTGCTGGAGCAACCACTCATCCGTGAACGTCAGGTCTGCGGGCCGTTTTTTGACCTCCACCATGATGTGAAAGTGGTTGGACATGACGCAGTAAGACAAGATTCGGACCTGGCAGAAGCCCTCGTAGGCGCGCATCATGCGAACAAAGCGCTCCTTCTCCTCCGGCCCGAACGCAAAACGACGATCCACCACCCTGGAGATGCAGTGGTAGTAGGCCACCGGAGCGAGGTCATCGGCAAAGAAGCGGGGCGAAGCCATGGAAAGAAGGGTGGAGGCCCAGGGTGAAAAATGCAAATATTTCCCTCACAAATAGCCTGTCTTTTTGTGAAAGAGGCGGCGGGCATTTATTTGCGCGGAATCGCTCGCGAAGGCGGCAGGCGGCACGACCTGTGCTTAGGATCTGGTCGTTGTCATCGCTGACACTGGTTGTCGCGGTGATGATAAATCCCTCACTCTCATCTCTTTCCTTCAGCGGCCCGGCCTCTCTCACTGGCTAATGGTTGGGTTACTGACGATCCCCTTCCCGCGTGTCCCTTTCAGACTCGTTCTCCACCCTCATGCCCAGGATTCAGTCCAGCACCAAGGTCCAGAAGCAGTCGCAGCCGGTCTTGACGGCGCGCGGGTCCATCGACGCTATCGGCATCGTGCATGAACGCCCCTCTCACTTTTTCCACCGGTTTTGTCCCCTCTCTCGAAGCTCTGCCGCTGCTGGCTGCCGTACGCGCTGGCGCCGGTACGGGGGGCAGCCCCTGGCGCATGCAGCCCTGCCCCAGTTATGGGCGGATCATCCGGCACTTGCTCACGGGTGACCTGGCGGCGGGCCTGATCCCCTGGGAACTAGGAATCACTGAGCTGGTCACAAAGCCAGGCCAGAAGGGCCAGTGGGTGGCTCCGCTGGTGGTTCATGCCTGCCCCATGGAACTGGTGCTGACCCCCAAGGCGATGAAAACGGTGCATCCGGCCAAAAGTCGCAAACCCGCCGCTGAGCCGAAGCGGCTGGTGTTCGGCATTGAGGCGAGGTGCTCGCTGACGCGCTATCAGATTTTGTCCTGGCAGCTTCAGGTTGCAGGAAAGAATATGGATCCACCCGCCTTCAAGGTGCTGCCCATGGAGCTGATGCGCAAAGGCATGGAAGCCGGAACCATCGACGGCATGGTGGCACCTACTCCATGGGGCATGCAGGCAGTGGCGGAGGGAAGTGGCAAGATTGATCCTGTATTTGAACCCGGGAAGTATGGCCAGGAAGTCGTACTCTTCTGCCAGCGCGACATCGCGGAGCGTTTTACGGATTCGCTGATGGCGCTGCCAGGCAAGCTGGCAGTCCAGCACGAGCGCCTCACGGATGAGAAGGAACTGCGCAGAGAAGCGGTGGCGATGAGTGAACTCGGCACGCCGCGCTGTGATCCCGCGCAGTTGCAGGAAGCGGCCCGGCAACATCTGAAGGGTGTGGCGCAGAAGGATTTTCAGCCTGATGCCCGATGGATCCGACGGGAATTGAAGCTTCTGACGGAACGCGTGCCGCTTGGGGAAGGATTGTTTGATCTCGAGGAAATGACGGAGCAATTGACGTTGGGCGCGGGGGGCAGCACGCCAGTGGGCGGTGCGTCAGTGCGTCAGGGACGTGGGGTTGAGGGGTGAGGGATGGTTGGGCGCTTGATGGTGTTGGCATTGCTTCAGACGAGAGCTACGGCAGGCTGAAGCTTGGACTACGAACAGTTGCAGCTACGGCAGGCTGAAGCCTGTACTCCGAACAGCTTCAAGGAGACAACTGCCCACTGACGCCCTGCCCACCGGTTTACCGAACTCACTCCTCCTGCCCGACCATGGCTACTAGACTCAAGAACACCTCGGCAGCCCAGCTCAACTCAGTCTGGCCAACCCAGAGGGCGGAGCAGGTGAGCTGAAGTCGGGGGCCTTCGAAGTCGAGGCGAATGAGCTGACCAGCAGCGACGGCGCGCGCGGCAGATCGCTCGGAGAGGAGCGCGATCCCCTGCCCCACCCGGGCGAGTTCGCGGACACCATCTGTAGAGGGGAGTTGCCAGACACGTAGCTTGGGACGCAGCGCCGGTGGCAGCAAGCGCTCTGTAAACAATTTCAGGCTAAGTGAGCAACTGGCCACAAGGGGATGTTGATCGAAGATTGAGGCATCAACCTGAGGCTTGCGGGCCAAGGCATGGAAGGAGGCAACATAGAGGCCAAGGTTCTCCTGGGCCAATTCGCGACGCACCAGTTCCGCCGCGGACTTGGGTTGATAGGTGAGCAGCATGTCGAGATCCCCTGTGATGAGGCTCTGCATCGCCTTCTCATCTTCACTGTCCCCAGTGACGGGCTCAAAGAGGGCCATGGGAAAACACTCCATGAAGTCCGGCAAAACCTTGGGCAGCATACTGACGCTGAATGCCTCTGGCATGAGCACGCGGAGACGCCGGGGATTGCTCTGCACCACAGAAACCTCCCGCCGCAAATTGGCCATGCGGCTGAGCACTTCCTCAGCCAGGGGCGTGAGGCGCATGCCAGCGCGGGTGAGCGTCACTCGGGGGCCATGTCTCTTGAAGAGATTGCAGTCGAACTCTTCCTCTAGAGTCTTGATGGCATGACTCACTGCGGAGGGAGTGAGGCTGAGACGCTCTGCCGCAGCTACAAAACTCGAGGTCTGGGCGGCAGCCAGGAAGACCTGAAGACGGCGAGAATCGATGGCACCGGACTCAACAGGAGCGGAGGGGTTGGGTGCGGAAGCGTTCATCAAGACTAAAATTCATGTTGCGCACTGGCACGCCGCCATGGCGCAGGGATGATGCCAGCTTGTCCGAAAGGTGCGACGCAGCAGGCGTCAGCAGTGAGTTTTACGAACGCCACCGCAGAGCAGCCGCCATGATGCTCTCTATGGTGATTCTGGAGAGACGTTGAATTCTTTTCAGCATGGTGGGGCTGGCACGGCGGGAATGCGGCACGCCCGGTGCTTTTGCATCGCGTGCGTTTCGAAACAACCCTTCCCGCCATTGCGAGACCGGCCTTCGTGAGCGCCTCGGATCCCCCTCAACAGGGATTCGATGAAACTGCCAACCGTCACCTAACTAACTGAATGAAACAGCGAACTCCAAGTCTTCAACGCAAGTTGCGCTCGGTCGTCGGGCTTCTTGCTTTGTCCGCCATTACGGCAACAGCCAAGCCGCCCACCGCAGAAGTGAACACCACCGGTCTTGCCGTTACGGATGACACCGTGACTGTGGGCCAGCTTCACTCCGCCACGGGTACGATGGCCATCAGCGAAACTGGTTCCATCCAGGCTGAACAGCTCGCCATCGACCAGATCAACGCCATGGGCGGCGTGCTGGGCCGGCAGATCAAGGTGATCAAAGAGGACGGTGCCAGTGACTGGCCCACGTTCGCTGAGAAAGCCAAGAAGCTGCTCGTGAATGACAAGGTCGGCACCGTGTTCGGCTGCTGGACCTCTGCCTCACGCAAGGCTGTGCTCCCCGTCTTTGAAAAAGAGAACGGCATGCTCTACTACCCGACCTTCTATGAAGGTCTGGAGCAGTCCAAGAACGTGATCTACACGGGCCAGGAGGCTACGCAGCAGATCATCGCCGGTCTCGACTGGATCGTGAAGGAAAAGAAGGCCAAGACCTTCTACCTCATCGGCTCCGACTACATCTGGCCCCGCACCTCCGCCAAGATTGCCCGCAAGCACATCGAGAATGTGATCAAAGGCACGGTGGTGGGTGAGGAATTCTACGCACTGGGCCACACCCAGTTCGGTTCCTTGATCAACAAGATCAAGCTCAAGAAGCCAGATGTGATCTACGCGATCGTGGTGGGCGGCTCGAACGTCTCCTTCTACAAGCAGCTCAAGGCCGCTGGCATCACCAGCGCGAAGCAGACGCTCCTCACCATCTCCGTCACGGAAGATGAAGTGCTGGGCATCGGCGGGGAAAACCTTGTCGGCTTCTACTCGGCCATGAAGTACTTCCAGAGCCTCGACAACGAAAACAACAAGGCTTTCGTGAAGGCTTTCAAAGACAAGTACGGTGCCGCAAGCGTGATCGGTGACGTTACCCAGGCCGGCTACCTCGGCCCCTGGCTGTGGAAAGCAGCAGTCGAAAAAGCAAACAGCTTTGACATCGACAAGATCGCTGCCGCCTCCCCCGGACTGGAACTCACCACCGCTCCCGAAGGCTACGTGAAAGTCCACCCCAACCACCACCTGTGGAGCAAGCTCCGCATCGGTCAGTGGGGCACGGACGGCCAGGCCAAGGTCCTCTATGAGTCCGAGCTGATCGAGCCCGATCCGTTCCCAAAAGGTTACCAATAGGCTAGTCCTGTCCCCACTCTTCCCTGCCCCGGCGGCCGCCCGCCTGAAAGCGGCCGCCGGTGGCAGGGAGAGTGGGGACCCCTTCATTCCCGGGGCTCACGTCACTCATTCATGCACCGGTTAAGTATTTCCTGAGCCCCCGCTCTGCTCCACCCGAAAAAACAAACCGCAAGCGTCCAGGCATCTCACTCACGACAACACCCCTGCCGCGGCGCACCCACCAACCTTCTTCTCCACCTTACTCTCTATGGAATCTTACAGTTGGGACGATCTCCAGAACATCTTCCTCATGCAGGGCTTCGCAGGCATCAGCCTGTTCAGCGTGCTCCTGCTGATGGGACTGGGTCTGGCAGTGATCTTCGGCCAGATGGGCGTCATCAACATGGCCCACGGCGAATTCATGGCTTTAGGAGCCTACACAGTGTACCTCTGCTCCACACTGACCACGGAGTACGCGCCCGCCTTCGGACCTTACTATTTCGTTTTTGCCATCTTCATCGCCTTCATCGCCTGCGCGCTCATGGGGGCCCTGGTGGAGTGGCTCATGATCCGGCACCTCTATCACAGACCGCTGGATACGCTGCTGGCCACCTGGGGCCTGAGCCTCATCATGCAGCAGGGTTTCCGCTCCATCTTCGGTGCCCGTGAAGTGACCCCCACCCTGCCGGAGTGGCTGATGGGATCCTACTCGCCCAAAGAGGGCCTGGACATCCCGATCAACGGCATGTTCGTGCTGGGACTGGCCATCGCAGTCTCGCTGGCGCTCCTGCTCTTCATGCACAAGTCCTCCTTTGGACTGCGCCTCCGCGCCACGGTGCAGAACCGCAAGATGAGTGCTGCCGTCGGCATCAACACGGGACAGGTGGACCGCCTGGCTTTCGCCCTTGGTTGCGGCATCGCCGGCATCGCAGGTGCGGCCTTCACCACGATCGGCTCCACCGGACCAGACAGCGGCAGCCGCTACATTGTGGACGCCTTCCTCGTCGTGGTCTTCGGCGGTGCGGCCAGCCTCATGGGCTCCCTTGCCTCCGCCTTCGGCATCGCTCAAGCGCAGTCGATCCTCGAGTTCTTCCTGGAAGGAACCAAGGGCAAGGTCGCCACACTGCTGGTGATCGTGATCGCTCTCATGATCCGGCCTCAGGGGCTCTTCCCCAGCAAGGTCCGCGGCCACTGATCCCGATCCTGCCCGATCTGATCTGCACACCCCATTTATCTCATCATGACCTTCATACGAACCCTCTTTAAAACGAAAGGCGAAGCGATCTCCTTCGCGGTGTTCATCGCGCTCATTGCGGTCGTCCTCCCCTTGATTCTGCCGATCTTCCGGCTGAACTTGGTGGGCAAGTACCTGAGCTTCGGCTTTGTGGCCGTGGGCCTGGTCCTGCTCTGGGGCCGCTGCGGCATCCTGAGCCTCGGCCAGGGCGTCTTCTTCGGTCTGGGCGGCTACTGCATGGCCATGTTCCTGAAGCTGGAAGCTTCCGATCCGGTTAGTACCTCGATCCAGACGACGCCGGGCATCCCGGACTTCATGGACTGGAACCAGATCACGAAACTGCCCTGGTTCTGGGAGCCCTTCAAGAGCTTGGGCTTCGCCTCTGCGGCCGTGGTCATCCTGCCTGGCATCATAGCCTTCATCATCGGTTGGGCCATGTTCCGCCGCCGGGTGGGTGGCGTGTACTTCGCCATCATCACGCAGGCCATCGCGCTGATCTTCTCCCTGGGGATCGACGGCAACCAGGGGTTCACCGGAGGTCGTAACGGCATCACGGACTTGAGAACGCTGCTGGGCTGGGACATCCGCAGCACGGGTGCCCAGTACACGCTCTACTTCGTGTGCGTGGCGCTGCTCATCCTCACGGCTCTACTGGCCAAGTACATCATCAACACCCGCTTCGGTCGTGTGTTGATGGCCATGCGAGATCGCGAAGACCGGGTTCGATTCTCTGGCTACGACGTAGCCATGTGCCGGACCTTTGTGTTCGCCCTGGCGGCCATGCTCTCCGGTCTGGGGGGGGCGCTCTTCGTCCTGCAGGTGGGTTTCATGTCGCCCTCGATCATCGGGATTGTGCCTTCCATTGAGATGGTGATCTTCACCGCCGTGGGCGGTCGCCTCTCGGTTATTGGTGCGATTCTCGGGTGCTTGATCGTGAACTTCGGCAAGACGGCTTTCTCTGAGGCCTACCCTGATGCGTGGCTCTACCTGATGGGCGGCACCTTCATCGCGGTGGTGATGTTCTTCCCCGATGGTCTGGCTGGCATTCTGGAAAAAGGCACCTCGATCAAAACCAAGATCCTGGGCCTGATTGCCAAATTCAAGGCCTCCAAAACTGCTGACACTGCGTCAGTCACCGCCACCTCTGTGAGCGTCACCGACATCCCCAAACACGCTGAACCATGAGTGATCGCAAATTTGTACTGGAAGTCGAAGACCTTGGCGTCTCGTTCGACGGATTCAAAGCGGTGGACGGATTCAACTTCTACCTGAGTCAAAACTCCGTCCACGTCATCATCGGCCCCAACGGAGCTGGCAAGACCACAGTGCTGGACCTGATCTGCGGGAAGACCCGCGCCACGGCGGGCAGCATCCGCTTCAAGAACAAGGAACTGCGCGGCACACGGGAGTACCGCATCGTCCGGCTCGGCATTGGCAGGAAGTTTCAGAACCCCTCCATCTACGAGAACCTGACGGTGATGGAGAACCTGGAGATCTCCCACCCCTCCGGGCGTGGAGTCTTTGGCTGCCTCTTCTTCCGGCGCACACCGGAGATTCTGAAGGCTTGTAAAGACGTGGCCGAGCAGATCGGTCTCTCTGAGAAGATGGACACGGAGGTCGGCATCCTGAGTCACGGCCAGAAGCAGTGGCTGGAGATCGGCATGCTGCTCATGCAGAACCCGGAGATCATCATGCTGGATGAACCGGTGGCGGGCATGAGTGTGAAGGAGCGGCAGGAAACTTCACAGCTCATTCGCAAGATCAGCCAGAACCGCTCAGTCATCGTGATCGAGCATGACATGGAATTCGTGAAGGAGATCGCGGACCGCGTGACGGTCATGCACATGGGCAAGGTGATCTCTGAAGGCTCCATGGAAACGGTGCAGAACGACCCCAAGGTCATCGAAGTGTACATCGGCCACTAACCCCTCCTCTCCTCATGTTTGACGTCAAGAATTTGCAAGTCGCCTACGGGCAGAGCGTGGTCATCCCTGACCTGACCTTTTCAGT
>JBGGMQ010000357.1:0-10063 GCA_041287975.1 Verrucomicrobium sp.
CGGGGGCACTCTCACCACCAACCGGGTGACCAAAGGAGCAGGCACTGGCCTTTTCAACTTCAATGGCGGCACCCTGAAGGCCAACGCGGCCAATGCCACCTTCATGACCGGACTCACGAACGCTTTTGTCTATTCGGGTGGGGCGAAAATCGACACCGCAGGTTTTGACATCACAATTGGCCAGGCCCTGCTCGCGCCCAATGGCAGCGGTGTCAGCAGCATCGCTGTGGCCGGTGGCGGTGCCGGTTATGTGGACACCCCGGTCGTGGTTGTCAGCGGAGGTTCGGGCACGGGAGCCACGGCGGTGGCCACGGTAGTGAACGGAGTGGTCACAGGATTCACCATCACCAATCCCGGCACCGGCTATGTGGATGGGGATGTGCTCACCGTCACGCTGCACGGGGGCGGGGCCACCACCGCCGCCAGTGCGGGCACGGTGGTATTCAGCGGCAACTCCAGCGGCGGGCTGACCAAGAGCGGCACGGGCGTGCTGACGCTTTCAGCAGTCAACACCTACACGGGCGGCACCACCATCCTGGATGGCACGCTGGCTCTGGGCGCTACCGGGGTGCTTGCTGATGCCGGGGCCGTGACGGTCGATGGCAGTGGTGCGGTCTTCAGTTTGGGAGTCAACAACGAGACCGTCGCGGCGGTGACTCTGACGAATGGCAGCATCGAAAGCTCCACCGGCGTGCTGACAGCCAGTTCCTATGATCTGCGCAACGGGGCCGTGACCGCCATCCTGGATGGCAGTGCCGCCGTCACGAAAAGCACCTCTGGTGCCGTGACGGTTTCCGCTGCCAACACCTACACAGGCGGCACGACCGTCACAGGCGGGACGTACCTGGTACAGAACACTGCCGGAAGCGGCACGGGCACGGGGCAAGTCACCGTGCAGTCGGGCGCGAGATTCGGCGGCACAGGCTCCGTCGTGACCGCTGCCGACCGCAACATCTCCATCAACAGCGGTGCCAGTCTCCAGGTAGGCAAGCTGGGTGAATTCGGGGACAGCGCTGGCCAGTCCTTCACCCTGCAGAACAGTGGCACCGGGATCATCACTCTCCAGGGAACGCTGGAGTTCGACATCGTGGAGAACTTTGGCGGGGACTCCAACCTGGCTTCTCCGCTGGCGACCAATGACGTGCTGGTGCTCAGAAGCGACAGTGCCATCGTCCTGGGAGGCACTCTGAAGGTGACGGATGTCAATGAAACTTCGGCCGGGGAGTTCACCGCCTGGCAGGAGTTCGACACCTGGCAGCTCATTGACTGGAGCAACGTCGTGGTGGGGGGTAACTCCAGCGCGACCAAGTTTACGGGCGGATTCGGCGTGTTGGAGCTGCCGGACCTTGATGCGGCTTTCAAGTGGGCAGTCACCACCGATCTCAACGGGCTCTACATCCAGGTCGTGGCCGTGCCTGAGCCTGGCCGCATGATGCTGCTTCTCCTGGGCGTGGCAGGCCTTTGCCTCCGTCGCCGCCGTTGATCAAAAGTAATCGAAGAAGGTCTAACTCATGAACAAAAGACGCAACATGAAATGGGGGAGTCGGCAGGCAGGGATGGCTCTGGTGATGGTGCTCGCCATCGTGGCTCTCCTTATGGGCTTGGTGCTGGCGTTGCTCTCCATGGGCTCATCAGAAGCGCGATCCTCCTCCGCATTCAGCCAGACCTCGCAGGTGCGGAGTCTCACCGACATGCCGGTGAGCATCGTCATGGGGCAGATACGGGAGGCCACCTCCGGTCTGGGGCTGAGCAAGACCTGGGCCTCGCAGCCGGGCATGATCCGCGTTTATGGAACAACTGCCGGCACGGTCGTGGGCCGGGCCAAGCTGGAGACCGCCTGGAGGCTCTACTCCACGGACAAGATGTCCGAGGCGGGGGCTGACTTCAATGCCAGTAACGAAGTGGGTACCCTGACTGACTGGAAGCAAAACACCGCCCAGTTCACCGACTTGAATGAACCCGTGGCCAGGCTGGATGCGAACGGGAACATCCGCCGCGTGTATCCCATTCTGGATGCCAGTGCCCTGTCCACGTCCGGTGGTGGCACCACCGGCAAAGTGGCCGGTTTTGGGCTTTCTTCCACGGTGACCGCACCGGGTGCCACTGCTGAGCAGCCCCTGCCCATGCCGCTGCGCTGGCTCTATGTACTGCAGGACGGGCGTGTGGTGGCTCCTGACGGCGGAGAGGGTGGGAAGGCCACATTCAAGAAGGACCAGGTTTCAGGAGATAATCCCATCGTGGGGCGCATTGCCTTCTGGACGGATGACGAAAGCTGCAAGGTGAACATTAACACCGCCGGTGAGGGAGCCGGCTGGGATGTGCCCCGTGCTGCAGGCTGGTCGGATCGCAACTTTGCCTACTACATCCCGGCGCAGAACGAGTTCCAGCGCTTTCCCGGCCATCCGGCTGTGACGTGCATGAGCACGGTGCTCCAAGCCTTTGATCCGGCGTACAACTACCAGTTCCCCCAGATCCAGGCGGACGGCACCTTGGGCAACAAGACCGCCTACCAGACCTGGCTCAGGAGCATTTATGACCTGCTGCCCCGGGTGCAGCTTGGCTCCACGGGAGAAAGCTCCATGGGAGGCTCGGAGACGGTGACAGGGGCCTCGGGCATACCGCTCAAGCGTGACCGGTTGTTCACTTCAGTGGATGAGTTTTTCTACGGCTCGAGCTACAACTCTACCACCAAGCGGCGCACCCCCAACTCTGTGAGCGGGGCGGTGGATGCCTCTGACCTGGACGTGGGCCGGTTCTTCCTCACCGCACACAGCCGGGCACCGGAGGTCAACCTGTTCAACCGCCCGCGCATCTCACTCTGGCCCATCCAGGCGGAAAGTTCGAAGCGCACGGCCAAGGACAAGCTGCTGGCCTTTTGTGCCACATCCGCCGGCCAGTTGGGCGCATTTCAACGGGCCTCCACCTGGGAAAACGCCACCACCAAACAGGGCTCTTCCCAAAGCCCCACGGAGGACTTCCAGCTTGCGGGCAACCAGACGCTTTTCGGCTACCTTCAAAAGCTCACCAAGACGGGCATCCCGGGTTTTGGAAGCCCCACCTTCGACGACAAGTATGGTTCCTCGAACCGCAACCAGATCCTTCTGGACATGTTTGACTTCGTGCGCTGGGGCGTCAATGCCAGCAACCCGTACGAGACCCCCAAGTATCATTACATTCCGCCGCGGGCCTACACGGGGCTGAACTCTGAATATCTGGCAGAGGCCTCGGCCGTGCCGGTGGTGGCGCAGGGAACCTCCACCGAGACCTTTCCCGTCAAGCTCAAGGCCTTTGGCCGCTATCCCACCGTCATTGAGGCCGCACTCATCTTCATGGCCACGGAGGTGGAGACCAATCCCGACGGCAGCCCCAAGGATACCTCCCCTGCCGACAACAAAGCGGACAAGACCAAGCGCATGCGCGCCTACCTGGTGCTGCAGCCTTTCACGCCGGTCGTGGGCATGCCCCCATACACCCCCAACGTCCGCTACCGCATCAAGGGAATGGAAACCTGGAAGGTGAACAGCCTGCCTCTTGGCTTTCCGGCCGCTGCTGTGAATCGGGTCTGGGTGCCTGCGGGGGCGGTGAAGGACGGAGGCCACTCTACCGCTTACACCTCCATGCATGCACAGTTCTACAAGACCCGCAGCACGGGGATCAAGACGGTCGCCATCGGTGGAGTGGGAGCGGATGAAACCAACTCCTTCCCCTTTGTGAGCGTGGACGTGGATGTCTCCGCCCAGACGACCTTCCAGTTCACCGGCGGTCCCATCACTATCGAGACCCACCTGGGGGCCGGAACACCTGGCCAGTTTGATGACTCCACGTTGATCCAGTCGGCGACGATGGATTTCACGACGCCCACGGTCACCTGGCCGGTTCCCACCGTGCGTATGGACAGCGGCATGCCTTCAAATGCGAACTGGACGGTGGCGAAGGAATGCATGGATCTCCAGACCCGCTTCAACAAAAACGATCCGCAAAACTATCTCATTGTCCTGGGGGATACGGCGCGGTCCGTGGTGACCCGCACCGCCAGCGCGACATCCGGAGATCCTAACGACACCAAGGGAGACTTCCGGCTGATGTGCGCCATGCGGGACATTCCGGCCTCCTGCTACACCCCCCATCCGGATTACAACAACAGCACCAAGGCGGAGGCCCAGTCCCTGCGCCACGCAGGATCTGCTTATACTGGCCACTACGGGCGCACGCATGCTCAGGCCTACCTTGCTGGCACCGTCGGCAAGCAGCACGCCTGGCAATTGGCCGGCTACACCATTGGCACGGACCAGAAGGTGCAAAAATCCTACGGTCTGCTGCGTGACGTGTCCTACTGGCAGGATTGCCAGCCCGCCACACCCTACCGGCTGGATGGAGCTTATAACTCCACGAACCGTCCTGGAGACTGGGATACGGGCATTGGCCGCACCGAGGATGGCCCTTACATCAACAAGCCGGACGACACCGGCATCAAAGGCACCACCGGGGCTCGCGACGGCTATTTTGCCCGGGATGGCTTCACGGAAGAGTCCACAGCCCGCACTTATTCGCCGAACCGCCAGATTTGTTCAGCGGTCGCGTTTGGATCTCTGCCGACGGGCGTCCACCCCATACCCGCCAACAGCAACCGCGTGGGCCCCTGGCAGACTTTGCTCTTCTGCCCCAACCCGCCCTCCCGCGCACGTGCCGCGACTCTGGAGCCTCTCCAGACGGACCATTGGGGATTCCGCCCCCCCCGCGACCACTTGTTCCTCGACATGTTCTGGATGCCAGTGGTGGAGCCTTATGCCATCAGCGAGCCATTCTCGACAGCGGGCAAGATCAACCTCAATACACAGATCATGCCCTTTAGCTACATCCAGAGGGACACCGGCATTCATGCGGCGCTCCGCAGTGTCAGGATCACCGCCCAGCCCTCCGAGCTCGCCTGGGCCAAGGACGCGCTCACCACCGGGGCCAGTGCCACCCAGATGGAGGAAAGCTACAAGACCTGGCAGAACTGGCTCAAATACGAGACCGTTTATGAGGTGAATGCTGATGAAACCATGAAGGGCTTTCGTGCGAGGTTCGACCAGGGCGACATCTTCCGCAGCGCCTCGGAAATCTGTGATATTTTCCTCGTACCCAAGCCCATGTCCGCCCGCACCTACTATCCCCGGTCGGGAGGACTGCCGAGCTCCTCTCCCAGCTACGACACCATGGTCACCTGGTGGAATGGCAGCCTCACCAGCCAGAAAGACGGCTTCGAGCTGACCGGCGACAACGTGCGCGAGTCTCCCTACAACCAGCTCTATCCCCGCCTCACCACGAAGTCGAACATCTTCACCGTGCACTACCGGGTGCAGGTGCTCAAGAAGGCCCGCTCCACCGCCGCGGAGGAGTGGGATGAGAGCAAGGACGCCGTCACGGCGGAGCAGCGCGGCTCCTCCATCATCGAGCGCTACATTGATCCCAACGATCCGGAGCTTCCCAACTACTTCGCCAACCCCACCCAGAGCGGGGCCCTGGACGACTACTACCGCTTCCGCGTCATCACCCGCAAAACGTTCATGCCATGAAACCGATCCTGCCACCCTCAAAGAAATCACCTCATTGTCGCGGCTTCTCCCTGGTGGAGACCACCATCGCCGTTGGCATCGCTGCCACCGTGCTGGTGGCCCTGGTGGGGCTGATTCCCGTGTCTTTGGAGACGCTGCGCGAAGCCTCCAACACCACCGCCTCTGCCAGGATCGTGCAGGCTATTTCCTCGGACTACCGCATGCGTGAATGGAGCGATGTGCTCCAGCAGCAGCAGCAGGGGAGCCAGCAGGACTACATCTTCGACGCGCAGGGCACGCGGGTGAAGACGGGCGACACCAGCGCCATCTTCACGGCACGCGTGTCCGTGACGGACGCGAAGCCGCTGCCGGGCATGTCTTCCTCGAACCCAAGGCTGAAAGCCGTGCAGATCCTGGTCACCAGCAGCCCCAACCCTGACCTTGCCTTTCAAAAACCCGCCACCTGCAAGCGTGCGCAAACTCTCCTTGCCCAGACGGGCAAGACGGCCAGCACTGCCGCCGTGGCCTCCAACTAATCCGCCTTATGTCCGGCCACTGCCCATCCCGCAAGACGGCGGCATTCACCCTGCTCGAGCTCCTGGTATCCGTGGCAGTGCTCTCGGTGCTCATGATGGTGTTGTCCCAGGTGTTGTCAGACACCCAGATCACCTGGGGCCGTGCCAAGGCCCGGACAGAGGAGTTTCGGGAGGCACGGGCTGCCTTTGAAGCGATTGCTGCCCGGCTTTCCCAAGCTACGCTCAATTCGTACTGGGGCTACAAGCTGGATGCGAACGGCAACCCGCTGATCTACCAGCGCCAGTCCGAGCTGCACTATGTAAACGGGCCGGTCACGACCCTGCTGGGCAGTGTGGTGCCAGCAGCCGGCCACGCGGTTTTCTTCCAGGCTCCGTTGGGTGAGAATCTGGATCCCGGAAGTCCCAACCCTGCCTCCACAGAGCCCTACGGACTGGAGTCCATGCTCAACGCCTGGGGGTGGTATGTGACCTATGACAGCGACTTGCCGCGGCGTCCGGTATTCCTGGAAGACACCCCGGCGCATCCCCAGAGGAAGCGGTTTCGTCTGATGGAATTTCGCCAGCCCACAGAAAAGCTCTCGCTCTACCGCCTGGTCACTCCGCCCGATGGTGATGCCACGTCCACGAAGATCCCCTGGGTGGAGGCTCAGAACACCCAGAATGGTCTCTATGACTGGTTCCGCTCTGATCTGGCGGCAGACTCCCAGCCGGTGGCGGAAAATATCCTTGCCATCTTTGTGCAGCCCGTGTGGCCCATGCCTGGCAAGGACACAGGGGCGGACACCACGGCCGCGCCCAACTACATCTATGACACCCGCCGTCATCAGTGGCCGGACACCACCACCATGGCGGAGCGCAGCCGTCATCAACTCCCTCCCATGATCCGCCTCACGCTGGTGGCTCTGGATGAGCGCGACTGGTCCAAGCTGGACGGCACGGGTGCGGATGCGCTTGCCACCCAGTTGCGCGCGGTGGCCAATACCAAGGTCTTCACCACGGCGGCGGATTACGAGAACGACGTGAAGAAGCTGGAGACCGAGCTGGTCAATCTCAAGCTCGGCTTTCGTGTCTTCTCCACTGCGGTGCAGATTCCTGCCGCCAAACTGATGTCATCCCGTGAGAACTAAACAGCACTCCTCCCCAGTCTCGCGCGGCGCGGCTTTCACTCTCATCGAGATGATGGTCGTCATCGCCATGGTGGCGATGCTGGTGGCCCTCTCGTCCTTCTCCATCGGATCTGCGCTCTCGGCGCAACAGCTCACCTCTTCCTCGACCCGCTTCACCAACGAGCTCGCCTATGCAGCGCAGCTCGCCGGGCGGGAAAATCGTCTGGTGGGGGTGCGGTTCCTCAAAAAACCCCAGGAGGTCGGGGCCGCCACCGTCACATACTACCAGGCCTGGCAGCTCATGGTGCCCGACCGCATCACCGGCAAGTGGAAGGCCTTTGGCGAGCCCAATCTTCTGGAAAAATCCACCATCATGATCGAGGAGTCAACCTGGTCGACGGTGCTGGCCCGCAGTCCCATGGTTGCCGCCTCTGCCGTGGATGACACCGACACCACCCCTCCACTTTTCGCCTTCAAGCCGGACGGCGGCACGACTCTGCCGCGTGGCGCTTCTGATCCTAAGTGGTGTGTGACCCTCGCGCTCGCCACCGACTTCGAGCGCGCGCCAGATGCACTCCCAGCCAACTACCGTACCCTGGTTCTGAATCCCCACACCGGAGCCGTAGTGCTTTATTAGGGCAGGGCCTCGCCATTCAGGTCCCCAACCCACCTGAGTGGGTTGAGTCTGAGTCGCGTTGAGAAGCTAATTGGAAAGGAAGTTGTGCGAAAGCTCAAGGTGCCTCACGAGCCCTTGTGCACACTGTGGCAGGCCTTGCAATTGCCTGCGGTCTGCAGCTCTTGGAGCGCCCCGGGCTTCTTGGCGGCCACGTCCTCGACGGCTTTCACCAGTTTCCCGGACTTTTCTTTCCAGCTGGCTTCTTCACCTTTCTCTGGCTTCTCACCTGGGAGAACCTTGGCATATTCCAGCAGCTTCTGCGCGTCCTCATCGGAGCCTTTGCCTGTGGCGACTTTTTTGTAGAGGCTGGCGTCGCCCTTGAAGGCATCTTTCATGGTGGACGAGATGTCAGCCGCACTGGCTGCCGCTGACAACACGGTGAGGGCCAAAAATGCCGCTCCAGCGGCCTTGAGTGGGAACAATTTCATGGATGGATGGGATGTTGAGAGCCGTCAGGATGAGCAGGTTCCGGACGGAACTGGCAATTACAGGCAAAAAAGCAATGCGGAGCAAGAAATTCTCCAAAGAGGATCGCAAAAAAATGCATCCACCAGAATGGTTTTGCTCCACGCATAAGTGGAAAGTTTCCATATGGGGCCTCGTGGGTTGCCTCAGCCGCTCAACCGGGTAAGGAAAACGATGCCCCACAACATTGACCTCATCCTGACACTGACGGGAGGGCTGACCGCGGCGTTGGCTCTGGGCTTCTTGACCCAAAAACTGAAACTGTCACCGATTGTCGGCTACCTTTTAGCCGGCATTCTGGTTGGGCCCTTCACGCCCGGCTTTGTGGCCAATCATGATATCGCGAACCAGTTTGCGGAACTGGGAGTGATCCTCCTCATGTTCGGAGTGGGTTTGCACTTCCATCTCAAGGACCTGATGGCGGTGAGAAAGGTGGCGATTCCCGGGGCGATTGTGCAGATTGCTGTGGCAACGGCGCTGGGTGCCCTGGTCACGAAATTCTTTGGCTGGTCTCTGGAGGCGGGCATCGTCTTTGGCATGGCCATCTCCGTGGCCAGTACGGTGGTGCTGACGCGGGTTCTCGCTGATAACAGGGCGCTGCACACCCCCAGCGGCCACATTGCCATTGGCTGGCTGATTGTGGAGGATCTGTTCACCATTCTGGTGCTGGTGCTGCTCCCCGCCATCGCTGGCGGGGGGGGGGCTACGGATGCCGCCCACGGGGCTGCCGCAGCAGGTGGGAGCGTGTGGATGACCATGCTGGTGGCAATCCTCAAACTCGGCGCGCTGGTGCTCTTCACTCTGGTCGCAGGCCAGAAGATCATTCCCTGGTTCCTCGGCTATGTGGCGAGGACGGGTTCGAGGGATTTGTTCACCTTGAGCGTGCTGGCTCTGGCCTTGGGCATCGCCGTGGGGTCGGCCAAGTTCTTTGGAGCCTCCATGGCCTTGGGTGCATTCCTGGCTGGCATGGTGGTGGGTCAGTCGGAGTTCAGTGCGCGGGCTGCGTCAGACGCGTTGCCCATGCGCGATGCCTTCGCCGTTCTCTTCTTCGTCTCTGTGGGCATGCTCTTCGACCCGGGGGCCTTGAAAGAGGGCTGGCCGCTCATGCTGGCCACCTTGGGCATCGTCATCATTGGCAAGCCGCTTGCGGCGTTTGTCGTGGTGATGTTCTTCAAACGGCCCCTTTCTTCGGCGTTGTCCATTTCAGTGGCGCTGGCCCAGATCGGGGAGTTTTCCTTCATCCTGGCGGCTCTGGCCATCAGCCTCAAGATCCTGCCCGCTGAAGCGACCAATGCCCTTGTGCTCACCTCGGTGATTTCCATCACGCTGAACCCGCTCATGTACAAGGGGATCGCTCCCTTTACGAAGTGGCTGGAAGCAAAGGGCTGGGCCAAGCCAGCCAAGCCCGCTGATGTGCAGGGCGGTCCGGTAATCGACGAGGCGGCACACCGCGTGGTGGTGGTGGGCTACGGTCCGGTGGGACGGACGCTCTCCCGCATACTGGAGGCCAATGGCATTCAGGCGGTTGTCATCGAGATGAATATTGAGACGGTGAGAGCTCTCATGAGCGAAGGCAAGGCGGCCATCTACGGAGATGCTGCGCAGCGGGAAATCCTCCACCATGCAGGCATTGAGAAGGCGGAAGGCCTGATCATTGCCGCCTCGGGCGTGCCTGCCCGCGAGATCGTGGAGGCGGCCCGTGAGCTGAATCCCAAGATCCGCATCCTCACACGTACGACGTAC
>JBGGMQ010000358.1:0-9784 GCA_041287975.1 Verrucomicrobium sp.
ACTGAAAAATCTCGCAACCTTCACCAACCTGCCCGACTTCAAGATCGCCTCGCGATGGCATGGAGTGTACTTGAGAAGCACGGTGGGTCAGACCCAGGTGGTATTGCAGCCGCAGGAACGAGTGACGATGGTGACCGCCATGGGAGGCTTGGGCATGACCCTTTCCTGGGGGCTCGCGGAACAAACTGTGCAAGGCTGGCAGACTGCCACACTCATGCCAGCTTCAAGCGACGATGCCGCCTGCTAAAAGCGCCCCGATTCAAACCCAGCCCCCATTTCAAGTCCCATGATCAAGCCTTGGTTGATTCCTTTGTCCACACTGGCCGTACTGGTTACCGGACTTGCCAGCCCTCCCTCAGCAACCGAAAAACCCGCGGGAACCTTTGGAGGTCGCCACGTGCTTCTGGTCGGGATCGACGGCATGCGAGCAGACGCCTTGCAACTGGCCATGAGCCAGGGGCTGGTGCCGCACCTCAAGGACCTTGCAGACTCAGGCGCCACCACCTGGACTGCCCATGCAGGAGGCGAATTGGGGGGTGCCACTCAACAGCCAACGATCAGTGGTCCCGGGTGGACCAGCATCTTCACCGGAGTGTGGAAGGACAAGCACAATGTGGAAGGCAATGCCACACCCGACTACAATCAGCCGGAGGTGAGAGGCTCTTACCTGGCAACTCAGGCGCCGCATTTCGCAGCACGATTGAAAGCTGCCCGGCCCGAAGCCCGAGTGAGTTCTTTCGTGAGTTGGGCGTGGATAGAGTCTTATCTTGTCGCAGCCCAGCCAGACGCTTTTGAAACACATTCCTTAGGCCCGGGGATGACTTACCCTGATCGCGACCGGGCAGTCATCAACAAGACGCTCGCATACCTGGATCAAACACCCGTGTCTCCAGACGTGTTGGTGGTGCATCTTGACCAACTGGACCATGCCGGGCATACGACGGGATTCACTCCTGAAAACCCCGAGTACATGAAATCCCTCCAGGCCATCGACAGCCTCTTTGGAGAAATCCGCAATGCGCTCAAAGTTCGGCCACAGGCGGCATCTGAATCCTGGCTGATCCTCGTGACAACAGACCACGGCGGCAAGAATCGGGCTCATGGCGGCCAGAGCCCGGAGGAGCGGACCATCCCGATCATCGCCAGCGGCCCTGGCATCCCTGCTGGGCAAATCAGCACGGAGCCTGTGGGACACACGGTGATTCCACCCACGATCTTCCGATTTTTGGGCGTTCCCGTGAATGAAGACTGGGGTTGGGACAAGCAGGCCTTCGGACTGACTCCTGCAGTGGTTGGAAAGTAGGTGCTGATTTCAGACAATCGTATAGGATAGGCGGGCATGGTTCAGCCGTACCACTCTGGCTCTCTCTCCCCTACTCAGCCCTTGGGCCCTTTGGGACTGCCTGTGTATTTGTTCTGGATACCTCGGTTGCCAATCTGGATGCCGAGCAACATGCCTGCTACATCATTGGCAGAGTATTGGAAAATGGCGGACTGCAGGACTGGCACACGATCCGCAAACACTATGGAGATGATCGACTGCGCACCGTGGTCACCCAACTGCGCTCGCTGAGCCCGAGAAATGTAAGTTTGTGTTGCGTGGCACTTGATTTGCAGCCATCAGATTTTCGATGTTGCACCACGAGGCCCTTCCCTCGGGCACCCTGGATCTCTTGAATTGCTTGCGGAAGAGAAGTGGACTGAAAATTTCGCTCTCGCAGCAGGAACATCGCTGGCACTGCGGTTCGGCCACCGCATCTCAATCGACCTCGATTTTTTCACGACGAGTCCGTTCGACAGCCTGGAGTTGTCAAAAGAACTGAGCCTTCGCTATCCGACGCGGATTATGGCCCAGTCGAACAATGCGATCAGTGCCGTCGTGCGAGATGTCAAAGTCGATTTCGTCACGTACCGCTACCCTTTGTTAAAGCCAGTCGAGTTGATCGAAGGCGTACGATTTCTGAGTCTTGAGGACGTCACGGCGATGAAATTTGCCGAGCTCACGAACAGAGGATCTAAAAAGGACTTTTATGATGCAGATCTCTTGATAGCAAAACTCGGCCTCGCTGAAGTCCTCGGGATCTACATGCAAAAATTTCCGAATCACGATCCATTGATCGTTCTCCGAAGTTTGACGTACTTTTTCGACGCAGAGTCAGAGCCTGCCCCTGAGTCTCTGGCAGGTCAGACGTGGCCAAGCGTAAAGAACCGTGTCTCGCAGTCAGTGAGAACAATATTGTGACGCGACCGGGCGATTCTCAATTCATTCCCCTTCCCCAGCCCGCCGCACCCGATATGGTTTCGTGATGCGACTTTGTTTTCATGAGACTGGCAAGCCTGCCGAAGTGCTGCGCTTGGAGGAGTATGCGGCACCGGAGCCACAGGGCCACGAGGTGCGGGTGCGGATGCTTTATGCTCCCATCAACCCGGCGGATCTGAACTACATCGAGGGTACTTATGGGCGCCAGCCGACTTTTCCGGCGGTACCGGGGAACGAGGGCTGTGGTAGAGTGGAGACGGTGGGTGAGGCTGTGGAATCCCTCGCCGTGGGAGATCTGGTGATCCCCCTCCAGCCACTGGGATGCTGGTCCCAACTGTTGGTAGCGGGGGAGAATCGCTTTGCCAAGCTGCCGACCGATCTTGATCCTCTTCAGGCGAGCATGCTACGGATCAATCCGACGACCGCCTGGCAACTCCTGCACGAATTTCGCGAAGTGAAGGCGGGAGAATTTGTGGCTCAAAATGCTGCGAATTCGGGCGTTGGGGTCGCTGTCATTCAGCTTGCCTGGCATTTGGGGATCAAAACGCTGAACTTCGTGCGTCGACCGGAACTCATTCCAGAACTGATGGCGCTAGGTGCGGATGCCGTGCTCCTCGACAACGAAGAAGGAGCAACTGAAGGCAAATACCGGCTGGGGGATCAGCCACTCGCCCTGGCGCTGAATGCTGTGGGGGGAGACAGTGCGCTGCGCCTCATGGATCTGCTTTCTCATAGCGGGGCATTGGTGACATTCGGAGCGATGAGCCGACGGAGCCTGAAAGTACCCAACAAACACCTGATATTCAAAGACTTGGAATTGCGCGGCTACTGGCTGAGCCGGTGGTTTGATTCGGCCACCCACCATGACATTCACAAGGTGCTCGCGCCTTTGGCGCAGCTCATGCAGGCCGGAATTCTGAAGTTACCCGTGCAGAAAATCTACCCTGTCAGAGAGTATCGGGAAGCTCTTACTCTGGCGGCAGAGGGCGGCAGAAGTGGCAAGATCGTTCTGGAAATGTGATCTCGAAGTCATTGTGGTCTCCCTGAAAAGGGCATCAGGCCAAGCCCCCATTTCAGGTAGGCGCATCGCCATTCAACCCTCGCGACGCGCTGACGTCCAATCTATTAGTGGCCCGGAATTGAGCGGCAATCCCGCGACATGAAGGGCTGTTCACGCGTGAAAGTTCCCATTGCAGCAACACGTTTCTCCCCTATGTTAAATTCAATGAGCAGTCCCTTCCTTGCAATCGGCCCTCTCGGCACCTGGGAGATGGTGATCATCGCCGTCTTGGTCCTTGTGCTTTTTGGTGCCAAGAAACTTCCTACGTTTGCCCGTAGCCTCGGAAAGAGTATGGGCGAATTCAAGAAGGCTCGTGAGGAGTTCGAAAGCGAACTTACTCGAGCCCAAGACGAAACTCTCCACTCCCCGACGCCGACCAAGGAGCCTGAACAGAAGCGAATTCCGACGACGACAGAAGTCTGAGTCGGTTTTAGCTGAAGTTCTCTTGCCATTCAGCACCGCTTCATGTTGCCTCGCGCAGCATGAAGCGGTTTTCTTTTATACCCTTGCTGTTGGCCCTCGTGGGGGCGCTGGCTCAAGAGTTGGCATTCGCCCAAGAGTCGTCTACCCGGCAGGCTAAACCGAACGACCGGATCGTCACCTTTTGCGCTTACAACTTGCGCAACTACCTCAAGATGGGGCGGCCCGTGAAGGGGGTCGTTCAGTTGGTGGGAAAACCGACCCCAGAGATTGACGCGGTGGTGAAGTTCCTGGGCGAAATCCGACCCGACATCTTGGGAGTTTGCGAGATCGGGACAGAAGAAGATCTGCACGATTTGCAGACTCGATTGAGAGAGGGTGGCAATAATTTGCCCCACATTGAGATGGGCCACGGAGGTGACCCTACCCGCCGTCTGGCTCTCTTGAGCCGATTCCCGATTACGGGCCGTGCCTCCCAAACTGATCTGCAGTACCGCATTGGAGACGTGATCCTGCCCATGCAGCGAGGTATACTGGACGCCACCGTACAGCTGCGGCCCGGGTTTGAAGTCCGATTCCTGGGGGTGCATTTCAAGTCCCAACGCGAGGTGCCAGGCATGGATCAGAAACTCATGCGCCGCAATGAGGCCCACCTGCTGAGGCTGCACATCGCCAAGATCCTCACCGCTGAGCCAAGCACGCAGCTACTGGCCTACGGAGATTTCAACGAGAGCAAACACGAGGCCGCCATGGTGGAGATCGAGGGTGTCGCCGGCATGGACCTTTCCATGATGGACATCCGCCTGAGAGACTCGCGAGGCGAGACCTGGACCCATTTCTGGGATGCCGCGGACCACTACTCCCGCCTGGACTACTGCTTTGTGAACCGGGCCCTACAAAGCCACGTTCAGAAGGACCAGTCTTTCGTCTATGATCCGCCCAACTTCTATGATGCCAGCGACCATCGTCCGCTGGTGTTGAAGATCGACCGGGGCAGAGCACGAAAGAATTGAGACCGCCAAAGTTCTTTCGTGCCCAGGAGCCCTCAAACTGCTTGTCTCACCTCGTATGAATGCCCTGATCGTTTACGAAATCGAGCCATTCGATGAGGACGACCACGCGACCACCAGACAGGCGATTTTGGATGCCGTGCCGAATTCTGTGGCCTCTATCGAGAGCCATACGGGAGCGCCGGTGATGCTGCCGGGAGCCATGATCCTTGTCTCACCAGCACCCGACTGCGACGTGAGCAAACTGCTGGGTCAGGCCACGCGATCCATCAGGGATGCAGGCGTGAAGTTGACCAAAATCTGCGTCGTGTACTTCCAACCGTCGGACAGTGATTTGCAGATTATGCTGTAGCGAGGCGTGTCTTAGACCTGCCGGATCACCTTTCACGGTGGTTTCTTGAACCCATTCCAACATCATGGCGACACCGCCATTGCGGAAGAAAAGAAGTGGTGGCAGAGTGGAGAATCGAACTCCCGACCAAGGGCTTATGAGTCCCCTGCTCTACCGCTGAGCTACCCTGCCATGGGCGATTTCTTGTTCGCGGGAGGCTGAGATTATGCAGATGCCAGAAATTGTCAACTGATGGGGGGCAATTTTCGCAAAAGTTTCCCCCGTAGGCAGGAGGTTTCACTGGAAGAGTTGCCATCTCCCAGCCGCTCGTCTACAAGCTCTGCCATGCGTTTTGCGATCTGCAATGAACATTGGGGCAATGCACCATTTGAAAAGGTGTGTGAAGAAGCGGCGGCTTGTGGCTTTGAAGGGCTGGAACTGGCCCCGTTTACACTGAAGGAGGATCCCCGGGATCTGACCTTGGCAGATGCCACCCGGCTGGTCCGGATCGCAAATTCCTTCGGTCTGGAGATCATCGGGCTGCACTGGCTTCTCACCCGACCGCTCTGGTTCAGCATGACCACCCCGGACGCGATGCTGCGCAAGGACGTGGTGAAGTTTGGCCAGGACATGGGCCGCTTCTGCGGTGCTTTGGGTGGCAAGGTGATGGTCTGGGGCAGCCCCAAGGCCCGCAATCTGCTTCCGGAGTGGAACGTGGATGATTCCTTCAAACGCGCTGTCGACGTCGTGCGCAGCGTGGCTGAGGTGGCAGGTCAACACGGTGCCACCATTGCCATGGAGCCCCTGGGACGGAAGGAGACCAACTTCATGAACACGGCACAGGAAGGCATCGACTTCTGCAAAGCCGTCGATCACCCCGCCTGCAAGCTCCACCTGGATGTGAAGGCGATGAGCGATGAGAGCAAGTCCATCCCAGACATCATCCGCGATAGCAAAGAGTGGTTTGTGCACTTTCATACCAACGATCCCAACCTCCTCGGCCCTGGCATGGGCGAGGTGAAGTACGAGCCCATCATCGCCGCACTGCGGGAAGTTGGGTACGAAGAGTGGCTGAGCACGGAGGTCTTTGACTACACCATGGGCCCCAAAGTCATCGCAGAAAAAAGCATTGCCTATCTTAAGCAGGTCATGGGACTGGCGTGACCCTTGGTGGGGAGTTCGATTCTCCCCTCTTCCTTGCCGATTCTTCGTCTTCACTGACCGAACATTCTCAATGAAAATCACCTTTCATGGTGCTGCCGGAACCACGACCGGATCGCAGCACCTGCTCGAAGTGAACGGTCAGCGAATTCTGCTGGATTGCGGCCTTTACCAGGGTCGGCGGCAGGAGGCGTTTGAGAGGAACCGCAACTTCCCCTTTGATCCCAAGACCATGGATGTGGTGGTGCTTTCGCACGCTCACATCGACCACAGTTGCAATTTACCAAACCTTACCAAGCAGGGCTACCGCGGAAACATCTTCGCCACGGATGCCACGCGTGATCTCTGCGCGGTGATGCTGGGCGACTCTGCCCACATTCAAGAGTCTGACGTCAAATGGCTGAACCGCCGGAGACAGAAGAATGACCTACCACTGCTGGAGCCCAGCTACACACGCATTGATGCGGAACTCTGCCTGCGGCAGTTCGTGAGCATTGGCTATGAGCGCCCCATTGGAATCGCTGATGGCGTGAAGCTCACCTTCATTGATGCCGGACACATTCTGGGTGCGGCGCAGGTGATCCTGGACATTGACGACCGGGAGACCGGCAAAAAAAGCCGGCTGCTTTTCTCCGGCGACGTGGGACGACCGAAGAGTGATCTCCTCAATCCCCCGGCCCATGCCGAGAATGTGGACTACGTCATCATGGAGAGCACCTATGGCGGGCGCAAGCATGAGCTGGACATGGCCAGCGACGAACACATCTGCCGGATCATCAATGAGACCGTGGCCCGTGATGGCAAGGTGCTGATCCCCGCGTTCGCGGTCGAGCGCACCCAGCAGCTGCTCTACTCCCTGAACAAACTGCGGGAGCAAAATTGTTTCCCTAAACTCCCAGCTTTTGTGGACAGTCCGCTGGCCGTGAGCGCCACGGAGATTTTCCGCCTGCATCCTGAGTGTTTCAACGAGGACGTTTACAAGTTCCTTTTCGAGAAGCGCAACCCGTTTGGGTTCGAGGGTTTGCGGATGATCCGTGAAGCTTCGGAATCGAAAGCCCTCAATCAAGTCCGGGAGCCGGCCATCATCATCGCAGCCTCAGGCATGTGTGAGTCCGGCCGCATCCTGCATCATTTGCGAAATCACATCAGCGATCCATCGACGACCGTTTTGTTCGTGGGCTACTGCGCGGAGGACACTCTGGGGTGGAAGCTGCGCAACGGGGCACGCAAAGTGAGCATCCTCGGTGACGAATTCCCGGTGAAGGCCCGAATCGAGATCCTGGACTCATTTTCCGGCCATGCAGATCATGACGAACTGATGGCGTGGTTTGCCCAGACGGGTGGGCCGAAAAAGCAAGTGTTCCTGGTTCACGGGGAACCCGAACGTTCAGCCGCACTTCAGGCAACTCTCGCCACTGCCCATCCCGACAGCACTGTCAATATCGCCACCCTGCATCAAGAAGTTCACTTGTGAGCTGTCCCATCTTCGTGTTTTGCCCCTCTTTGACTGTTCGACACTGACTCCCGTTCCATGAAAGCTCTTTTTCTCACCAACGAATTCCCTCCGCACATCTACGGCGGGGCCGGTATCCATGTGCAGTACCTCACCCGGGAGCTGTCACGACTGTGCGATGTGGATGTGCGGTGCTTCGGCGACCAGAACGACAAAATCAACGACAAGCTGGTCGCAAAGGGATACGGCCTGGACAGCAGCAAGTGGACCTGCCCCAAGCCTCTGGCCAGTGTGTTTGGCGCGCTGCAACGGGGCTTGGATTTCAACACCACGAACATTGACGCGAACTTGGTGCACCTGCACACGTGGTACTCCCACTTTGGCGGCATCGTGGCCAAGTTGAACTACGGCATCCCCATGGTACTGACCACCCATTCCCTTGAGCCGCTGCGCCCGTGGAAGCGCGAGCAACTTGCCGGTGGCTACGACTTCAGCGTCTGGGTGGAAAAGACTGCCATTGAAATGGCCGATGCTGTGATCGCAGTCTCACAGGAGACCAAAGTCGATGTCCTGCGATTCTTTGATGCCGATGCCAAGAAGATCCATGTGATTCACAATGGCATCGACCCGGATGAATACCACAAGGTGCACGCGCCAGACACTCTGAGGAAACATGGCGTGGATCCGGACAGGCCCATCCTCCTGTTCGTGGGTCGAATCACACGCCAGAAAGGCATCATCCACCTGGTGCGGGCCATTGAGAAAATGGATCCGGGCTTCCAGGTCGTCCTTTGCGCAGGCGCTCCCGACACCCCTCAGATCGCAGCAGAAATGAAAGAGGCGGTTTCCGCAGCCCAAGCCAAGCGGGACGGAGTGATCTGGATTCAAGCGATGCTGCCGGTGGAGGAAAAGATCGCGCTTTACTCCCACGCGGATGTGTTCTGCTGCCCGTCGATCTACGAGCCCTTTGGCATCATCAATCTGGAGGCCATGGCCTGTGAAACTGCGGTGGTGGCCAGCGCTGTCGGCGGCATCAAGGAAGTGGTGCTCCCCGGTGAGACTGGCATCCTCGTACCGCTGCTCCAGCAGTGCGAGAGCCCCTATGAGGCCGAGCATCCGGCTCAATACGCCCACGATCTGGCTGAAGCAATCAACCGCCTCATGGCAGACCAGACGCTGCGGGACCGGATGGCAAAGGCAGGACGCCAGCGGGCCGTGGATCACTTCTCCTGGCGGGCCATCGCAGAGAAGACTTTTGAGCTGTACCAGTCGCTGATGTGAGGATGACAACGGGTATTTGCTCGCCCCCCATGGATTGCCGCTAACCATTACGCGGGTGGTGCGTTTTACTGATTTACCCGGAGACTGTTTTCCGGGATCATAGACCGCCCTGCCCCGCTATGCGTGCTGCGTACCTTTTTCCGGTTTTCGCCCTGGCTCTGCCTGCGGCCATCCTTGCCGCCGATCCCCTCCCCGGTCATTCTTACCACGGCGAGGCCTTTGACAAGGGCCCCCGCCAGGCGGCGACCATCATCGACGGATGCGGGAAGGTGGACTTCCCCATCACGACGAAGAACGACAAAGCCCAACGCTTCTTCTTGCAGGGAGTCGCCCAGTTGCATGGGTTCTGGTACTTTGAAGCAGAGCGTTCCTTCCGCCAGGTAGCAGCACTCGACCCCGAGTGCGCCATGGCCTACTGGGGCTGCGCCATGGCCAATGTGAACAATGAAAAGCGGGCGGCCGAGTTCATCAAAAAAGCTGTGGACCGCAAGGCCAGCGCAAGCCCTCGCGAACAGGCCTGGATCTCCACGCTGGAGACCTACTACCGAGACCTGAAGAAGGACAAGAAGCAGCGCAGCCTGGATTTCATCAAAGGAATCGAGGATATCATCAGCGACTATCCTGAGGATTTGGAAGCGAAGGCATTTCTGGCCTGGGCCATCTGGGAATCCAAAGGCGATGGTGTGACCATGGTGAGCCGGGAGGCGGTGGATGCGCCCGTGCGGCCTTGAAACTGATGTCCCGGCAACGGCAGGGGCACATCCTTTTCATCGGCTCCTTTTCAGGATGGAGCGGCCCCGCCGGACAA
>JBGGMQ010000359.1:0-3933 GCA_041287975.1 Verrucomicrobium sp.
TCGGTACGCCCCCAACAACAGGGCCGGAAATCTCAATTAGCACAGGGCAGCCGCCTGAAGGGCTGGTGCGGCGTGATGACGTGGATCCCGGTTCGCTGCCCACGCGCCCCGGTACCGTGAGAGAGGAGGGCTCCAGAGAAATCAGCCGCCCCACGCATCTTGAGACATTCAAGAAGCCCAACATTCTCCTGCGCATCCTCGCAAAGATCCCCGAGATCTGTGAGAACATTGTGCTGCTCGGCACACCCGCGCTGATGAAATACATGGAGTCCCGGGGCATGGCTCGAGAGCCCTACACGTTTACCATGCCTGGCACTCATGGCCGCATGGTGGAACTGGACGGCCACATTGGACCCAAAAAAATCCCCAAGGGCATGACCCACACGGAAGTGCAGACCCAGCTTCAGGAGAAGCTTGATGCCGGACACAAGGTTTTAGCCGCCGTCACCAGTGGCGCGCGCACCGGGGGGTGCACGGTGGATGACATGACCAACCTCATGTTCTTCCTTCAAGTGCGGGCGGAGGACCAGCAGGGCAGCTCCTTCAAGGATGGTGCGTTCAATTTGCCCGACCCGGACGGGCGTCTGGGTAGGTTCCTCGATTCCTGTCCGCAGGCTTATCAGCGTAACGAGTCTTCCGCGGTGGGCGGTGGCAGTCGTGGCATTGATGCCGACGGCAGCGCCAAGAAGCGGGACCAGCTCCTGCCGCACCACATGAAGTCACTGAAGTATGTCTCGGTTCCCCCAAGTGACACGGTGCCCGAAGGGCGGATCATCCTGAAAATGGAACGCACCGGCAAATTTTTTAAGGGCACAGTGGAAAAAGGAGGCGGGTTGCATGTTGGAGGCCCTCCCGTTGGCAATCGTGCTGACCTGGATGCGACCATGGGGCATGTCATCAAGAGCGGCCGGAGGACGCCCGGGCCTGATGCCTTCTCTGGACACCTGCCTGTGGCTGTGAAAAGTGAGTATCGCGAACTCATGCGTTCCATGCCTGAGGCACGCGAGGCTCTGAAACACAACGACCCGTTTTCCCCAGGCGGTGGCATCAGGGTCATGTACGAAAACGCCCAGCGCGTGATTCAAGGTGTGATGGATGGTGATGTGGAGGTCACACCGGAAGCTCTCGACAAACTCAACAAGTTCGTCCGGAAGCTTGAAGCGAACTATCCTGACCCCGGAGTGAGGTTTGGCAACGAAGTGGTGTTTTCTATCGAAGACCTGATCTCAGAGCCGGTCCCTGATCCAGGGCCGCTGACCCCGCCGCGGGTGGGTGGCGAACCGGAACTCGAAGTTCGGACGCCGCCTCCCCCGCCATCGCGAGAGGGGCGCCCACCGCTCTCTTCTCACATGACCCGCGATGAGGAAATCGCATTTGAGCAGATGGATGCACAGATGACCTCGCTTCAAAGCGACTATTTCGCCCGAAAATTCGAACGCCTTCAGGAGAAGCTGCAGGCCAAGTATGCTCTTGGCAGTCCCGGCGGGGCACCTCCCAAGGCGGTGACTGACTTGACAGAGGCGCTGGGTGTTCGCAACGCCTTGCTAGCGGACGAACCCGAAGTTGATGCTTCGGAAGGCGTTGTCGACGCTTGGGAGACCGACGTTGACGACTATGTCGATCACGTCCGAGAGCAGTTGGATGCCTTTAAAGCACTGCCCCCTGGTGACAACGTCGACGATCACGAGATCGCAGATCTGGTGAATGAGATTGATGAAGGCCTTGTCTACCTTCAGTTTGATAGAGAGTGACGCAAGGCCTGAGCCCTGACGCATGGAGTATTTCCCTTATCCCAACCCTCTGGAGACCGACCGTCTGATCCTTCGCGCCATGGTCGAGGCGGATGCCCCCCGCTTTCATCACATCTTCGATGGCGAGCCCAAAGTCTGGAAGTTCGATCCCGGCGTCCCATGCAATGCTCAAGAGCGTCGCATGTGGACGATCCGCCACAGCGTGGAGCCAGACATGGCCTCCGGGCGATCCGGTCTCTTTGGCCGCAGTGTGATCCGCAAGGAGGACGGCGTCATCATTGGCGCTGCAGGCATTTGCCCGCTCACCGTCCCGGGTGGCTGGTTGCCGGAGGATCCTGAGGGCGGTGCCACACTTGAGCCGTCGCTCTTCTTCCAGATGGGGCTGGAGTATTGGGGGCAGGGCTATATGACGGAGGCTTGCATCCGCTTGCTGGACTTTGCACTCAAGGAACTGCGCCTGCCCCGCGTTCTCTGCGGCACGGACCGTCGGAATGAGCAAGCCCTCAAACTGATGACCCGGCTGGGCTTTCTCCCCATGTGGTCGCTTGCACCCTCCGCCTTCTGGGGCAAAGACCCTGTGTGCGGCATTTTGACGGCCCAGACATGGAACTAAGCTGACGTCGCAGGCGGCGCTTTACGGTACGCCCGCTTCCAGTCTATGGTGGGCCATGGCAATCGTCGTTCAGAAATATGGCGGCAGCAGTGTGGCAGATCCTGAGCGGATCCGCAGAGTGGCAGAACGGATCATGCAGACCCAGAGGCAGGGCCATCAGGTGGCCGTTGTAGTCTCCGCCATGGGGGACACCACGGATGACCTCCTCACCATGGCTCGCAAAGTCTCTGCGAGCCCGGAACGCAGGGAGCTGGATATGCTGCTTTCCGTGGGAGAGCGCATTTCCATGGCTCTACTCTCGATGGCCATCAAGGATCTCGGCGGAGACGCCATCAGTTTCACCGGCAGTCAGGCGGGTATCATCACCAATGACCGGCATGTGGATGCCCGCATCATCGAGGTGCGTCCCTTCCGTGTGCAAGATGAGCTGGCGCGCGGACGCATCGTCATCATTGCCGGGTACCAGGGTGTCTCCTATCGCAAAGAGGTCACCACGCTCGGGCGGGGCGGCAGTGACACCACGGCGGTCGCCCTCGCCGCCGCGCTGGAGGCAGAGTGGTGTGAGATCTGCTCGGACGTGAAGGGTGTTTACTCCTCGGACCCCCGTGTCGTTCCACAGGCAAAGCTCATTCCCGAAGTGTCTTATGAGGAGATGCAGGAAATGGCGGAGGCCGGGGCCAAAGTGTTGAATGCCCAGGCAGTGGAGTTCGCCAAGGAGAAAGGGATTGCCATCTATGCCCGCGCCACCTCCCAGGCACCTCCTGGGCAGGACGTCCCTACGGATAGCACGGTGGTGCGCAAATTCGGGCCTCAGGTGCCCGGCCGGGTCGTCGGCGTGGCCAGTGAAAAAGACCTCCTCGTTCTGGAATCCACGGGAAATGCAGACGCGCTGCTGGAGTTCCTCGATTCATGGAAGGTTCAAGGAAAACAACTGCACGTCACCGCCTCGGGCGAGGGGCATCCTGAGCGGCTCTCCATGGTGGTCTCACGGGAGAACTTTCACGATGAAGAGCGCGTCCGCGCTTTGCTGGGTCAACGCTTTGGCGAAGCCGTGGTGCTGCGGGATGGTCTCGGTGCCGTCAGTGTCATCGGTACGGGCATCAATGAGAGTTATCGCAATCTCCGCGCCGGTTCCGCCACCCTGGCAGGCCACGCTACTTTTGGCCTTTCGACCTCCCGTTTTCGCATCACCTGGCTCGTTCCCCTCGCCGTGGTGGATGAAGCGGTGCGGAGATTGCACCGCGAGTTCCTAGAGGGCGGTGCGGAGCCCGTGCCGTGAGATGCCAAAAAAGGCCAGCCTGGAAAACTTCCACGCTGGCCTTGAAGAGTTCACGCCATATCAATGGCGCTTCCGCCTCACTTCTTGTTGCACTTCTCGCACACTTTGCCGGCTTTGTCGGCTTCCACACAGCAGGGGTGGGCGCACTTTTCACCCTTCTTGGCGGCTTTGTCACAGCAGCCCCCTTCTTTGAACTTGGAGTCAGCGGCCAGGGAGAACGCGCTCATCAGAGCCACGGCGGAGAAAACGGTAAGCAGAGTTTTCATCAGTGGGTAGTTGAATGGATTTGT
>JBGGMQ010000360.1:0-6531 GCA_041287975.1 Verrucomicrobium sp.
GCACTACTTCACACTGGTGCTGAACGGGGAGCCCTTCATCCGGCACCACCTGGAAGTGATGAAACAACTCTCCTTCCCCTGGCACTGGCACATTGTGGAGGGGGCGGCGTCGTTGCACCACGACACAGGCTGGAGCCTGGCGGGGGGCGGACATCTGCCGGAAGGCAGCCACCGGGCGGGGTTGAGCGTGGATGGTACATCGGCGTACCTGGATGAGATGGCGGCGCTGCATCCTGGCCAGGTGACGGTGCACCGGCCGGTGCCCGGGCAGTTTTGGGATGGGAAGATCGCAATGGTGGCAGAGCCGTTGAGGCATCTGTTTGAAGATGCGATCCTGTGGGAGGTCGATGCGGACGAGCTGTGGACCGTGGAGCAACTGGAGGAGGGGCGGTGGATGTTTCTGGCCCACCCGGAGAAGGCGGCGGCGTGGTTCTGGTGCGACTACTTTGTGGGGCAGGACCGAATCATTTCCTCGCGCCACGGGTATGCGCAGAATCCGCAGCAGGAGTGGCTGAGAGCGTGGCGGTACCGACCGGGGATGAAATGGTTGACCCATGAACCGCCGGTGCTGGCAGAGCGGCAGCCGGACGGGACATGGCGGGACGTGGCACGGGGGCAGACCTTCAGCCACAGCGAGACGGAGGCGCGGGGGCTGGTGTTCCAGCATTTTGCGTATGCGACGCGGGAGCAGGTGGCCTTCAAAGAACTCTACTATGGCTATGCCGGGGCGCAGGCGTGCTGGGAACGGTTGCAGTCAGCGACGAAATTTCCTCAACTGCTGAGCGATTTTCTGCCGTGGGTGAAAGACCACACTGAGGTGGACGTGGCGTCCGTGAGGGGAGTGGTGCCGCTGGCAGAGCATGATGCGGCCACTGGCGAATGGACATTCCAGGCGCGGGCACCTCTGGGGCGCAAGGAAAAACCGGGCGCGCCAGTGATCGTGGTGGACGGTGTGTTCTTTCAGTTGAACCAGACAGGGATCGCACGGGTCTGGCATGAGGTGCTGGCACAGTGGGTGATTTCCGGAACCGCGGCGCAGGTCTGGCTGCTCGACCGGGATGGCACGGCCCCCGGGATGGCCGGGGTGCGGCGGCGCCGCACTCCGCGACTGGACGTGAGCGATCCCGGAACGGACTCCCGGATGCTGCAGCAGATCTGCGACGAGCTTCAGGCAGATGTTTTTATTTCCACGTACTGCACCGCTCCCACCACGACGCCGTGTGTGGCGCTGGTGCATGACATGATTCCGGAGCTGCTGAACGTGGCGGGCCTGGAAGAGAGATGGCTGGAAAAGAGACTGGGTATTTTGCAGAGTCGTCGCTGGGTTTGTGTTTCCGAATCAACCGCTCTGGATTTACGCCGCCTGCATCCCTGGATTCCAAGTGCGGCAGTGACGGTGGCGCGTCCGGCTGCGGGAGCGGTCTTTCACCCTGCCGACGATGGGGCCGTGGCGGCATTTCGAGCGCGCCACGGGCTGGAGGGAGACTATGTGATGGTGGTGGGGGAACGGATCGGATTGAGCGTTCCGACGCTGCCGCAAGGGTACAAGAATGCTGCGCTGGCATTTGAGGCCTGGCAGTGGTTGGAACCCGAAATCCGGGAATCGGTGACCTTTCTCTGCACAGGCGGCCAGCCAGAGGTGGAAGAGTCACTGCAAAACCTGGCACCAGGGGCGAGAATCCAGTGTGTCCGTCTAGATGACGCAGACCTGGCAACCGCCTATTCGGGCGCACTGGTGTTGGTGTATCCGTCAGTCTATGAAGGATTTGGTTTGCCCGTGGTGGAGGCGATGGCGTGCGGGTGTCCAGTCATCGCCTGCCGTCTGGCTTCCCTCCCAGAGGTGGCGGGAGAGGCGGCCATCTGGGTGGAGCCCAGCGATGCGCAGGCGGTGGCGGCGGCAATGAAAAGGCTGCGAGGGGACTCCGAATGGCGGGCAGGACGAGTCAGTGCTGGCCATGCACAGGCAGCCAGGTTCTCTTTTGCCACCATGGCTGAAACCCTGGCCGGGGTGTTGGTGAACGTGGCGACATCGGGATCGGGTGATGGCTTTGAAGCCGGTTCAGGGGCGGGAGTCTGGAGTGCCTTGAGGGAAGTGCAGGCAAGGCTGGTGGCCCGAGAGCGGGAGGTGATCCATCACAGGGAAAACAATGCCTTGCTGCTCAACCAGTTGGAACAGATGAGGGCGAGACTGCAGGAGAAAAAGGATGAGGTGAAGGGGGCAACGAAGCGGTTGAAGAAGGCGCATCAGCGCCTGGCCAAACTCGAAGGGAGGGTCGAAAAACGGCGCGAGCGCTGGTGGCGGCGCTGGTTTTGTTGGGGCTGCTGACCTGATGGGCACCCGTGGCTGGCGAAGTGGAGGGTTGTGTTCCAAGAATCCATCAGACGGAACTGGACCGGCGTCTTTCCAGAGTTCAATGTGAAAGGAAGGTGGTCGACAGATTGTCGCTATCTCCCGATCACCTCACCCCACACCTCCCTCGTCATGTCTGACTTTACCAGTACCGGCAGTACTTCTCCTGACACCTACCATGAGGATGCCTTTGCGAACCTGCAGGCGATGATGGATGCGGTGGGACCGTATGTGGAGGCCGAGGAGGTGCGCGAGTACGATGCCACGGCCTGGGCGGTGGCTTTCGCCGAAGATCTGGTGGTGGTGCTCGAGCATGATGTGGATCGGGGGAAAGTGTACTTTTCTGCCGACTTGGGTGCGGTCGCTTCCAGCGAGGCGACGGCGGTGCATCAGTTGCTTTTGCAAATGAACGGCCGGTGGCGTGAGACAGGTGGACTGCGGCTCGGCCTGGAGCCCACTAATGATCATGTGACGCTCATCTCCGACCTTCCGCATGCGGGACTGAGCTTTGATGACCTTGTCACTCATCTGAAGGACTTTGCGGAGACGGCGCTGTCCTCCCAGCAGATTCTGACCCAGCCAGAGGGCGAAGGTTCGCCGCCTGCCGATCTTGAAAATTTTATGCACGCCATGCGGGTGTGACTCTGTGGTCGCAGCGGGTGTTGACACCTATGACCAGAGACTTGCCCGCGGCGGGTCGTTTCCCGGAATCGGCCGGCGCCTTTTCATTCCGTCGTGGCATCGGCGCAGAAAACTTTTCTTGTAACGTCGACAGGCTTGAGAGGAAGTAGATAAGGTGAAAGCTTTCGTAGTCAGGCGGACATCAGACGCCTGGCAAGCTGCGACCAACTTGAATCTACCCTGCCTCTATGTCTGAATTCCCCACCCCAAGCGACACCGACACGTCAGAAGCTATTGACCTTGATCAACTGCTGACGGAGGTCGCCCCCCTCGTGGATGCGATGGAGGTGCGGGGCTTCGAGATGAACCGCTGGGGGATTGCCCTGGATGAGGCCACGGTCATCGAGGTGGAGCTGGATGAGGCTACCGGCAAGCTGTTCCTGACCACCTCCTTAGGGCGTGTCAATGAAGGCGACGAGACATCCGTTTACAAACTCCTGCTACAGCTGGCGACCCTGTTCCGCGAAAATGGGGGCCTGCGCATGGGCCTGGACCCCGTGACGGATTCCGTCATCCTGATTCAAGATCTTCCCGTGGCGAGCCTCAGTCTTGAGGTGCTGGAGAGGGAGCTCAAAGACTTCATTGAGGCGGGCACCCAGACGGTGGCCCTGCTGGATGCCACCCCGGATCCCGCGGAGGCCTCCGCAGAGCAGCCCTCTGACCATCTTGCTTCCACGCTGCGGGTGTAACCCACCTTTGACATCTCCCCGATCCATCACCTTTCATTTCACCTCACCATGGCATTTGGAATACAATCACACCACCGGGCTGAACTTCGAGTGGAAGTCGGCAAAACCAGCCTCGAAGAACTGCAAAAGTTCCACGACGAAGCCGCCAGCAAGGGCGGGGGCGAAGTGCGCGGCAAAAAGCACTCAGACGGCTCTCTCACCCTGTATGTGGTAAAATCAGGCAAGAAGGGAATTTTTGAGAGTGCCCAGACCCGCATGGGCAAGCGTGAGCTGGGCAAGACCTTGGTGGCGGAAATCTTCAGTCGGCGGCTGCCATCCGGTCCGGAAGGCAGCACGACCGTCAAGGGCCTGATCGGCAAAGGGAATCAAGGTGGACATGTGTCCCTGGGCGGCGCGATCCAGAAGGTTCGTACGGAGACTGCGTCGGGCATTTCTGACAGTGCCAAGGCAGGTCTCAAGAACATCGACAATGCCCTGTCGACTCCCGCAATAAAGGATGCCTTCAGAGCATCACTGCCGCCTCAAGACCAGGCAAAGGTGGACTTCCTCGCGAAGAGCAAGGAGTTCGCGAAAGCCAAGGATTTCTCCGTGAAGGTGGGGCTTGCCAAAGAGATGAGTGAGCTCGCAGGAAAGATGGGTCTCCCTGCCAGACAAACAGAGATCCTCCAGGCCACCTTTGAGGAGTTCGAATTCGTGCATACGCCAGGGCAGGAACTGGACGACGTCGGCAAGCGCAAATTGGCAGAGCTGACGCAAAAGTTCGATGCGGCCGGCGTGACCGCCAAAGAGGCATTGAACGTCAAACTTCAGGCGTTCAGCACTGGTCCCGAATTTCAGAGTGCCGTCTCCATCGCTTATCCCGGGCTGGCCTTCGCCGAAGACGGTGCGCGGCCTGAGACGTACCTGCTTCCCGGATCAGGAGAGGAGTTTCAGAAAAACCTCAAAACGGCCAAGGACGGGCTGTCCACTGTGGGCCAGCTTCTGTCTGCTGAGCCAGAGATGCGCGGTGCCTTTGAAGGGCACGTAAAGGCGCAGGCCGGCGGACAAGAGGCTCTGAACGACTACCAGGCTGTCAGCGACCTGATTAGAGATGCGGGCGATGACAACATAAGCAACGAAACCCTGATGGGGAGTCTGGATGCCCAGTTCGGCGAGGCCCCCGAGCTCACGGTGCTGAAGGAAAAGATTGCAGGCCTGTCTGATCTCATGGGACTCGGGGGCCCGGAAGACGGCCTCTTTGCTGACCCAGCAGGCGACAAGGCCATTGTCCGCTCAGAGATCAACAAGTTCCTCTCCGCTCAGAAGAAGGAAGCAACGGATGTCCTTGACGGTCACAAGGCCACCTTCCAGGAGAAGCGGGATGGGATCATCGCCAAGCAAGTGGGAAGCAAAATGCTTCTCGAGCAACTGGAGGGAGGACGTGGCCCAAGCGGCAAAGGGCTGGGTTCCTGGGCACGGTTCGATGGTCGGGCTCTGACGGGCTCTGGAGGAGCCACGGGCAGTGGGCAGGCTCAGTTTGGGAGGCACCTGTATCAAGTGAAGGGGTCGGTTGAGCATTCCGAGTGGAAGCGCAAGTTCAAGTCGGGTGAAATGAACCATGAAAACTACGGGGAAGTGATCGCTTCAAATATTTCCCGGGCCATGGTGAGCGACAAGAATCACGTCCCTGACGTGGCGTTGCGCCACGACCAAGGCAAAAGCGAGGCCATGGTGACCTCTCGATATCTTCAGGGTGGACTGGGAACTCTCACAGAGGTCTACGTCAAAAACGTGGGTCCATTGCCACAGGGTCAGGGCAAGCACGCCAAAATCCATCTCGACTCCGACAAACCCAGCGGCGACGGCGTGATGCGCTTGGGTGCCACCTCGTCTCACGACATCCGGCGGAACATCGCCCTGTCTGCCTTGATGGGCGACCATGATGTGAACACCGGCAACATGATCATGCTTGCCGACGGTCATGTCGGGCGCATTGACTTTGGTCACGCGTTCAATGAACTCATCTGCGGGGTTCGCGGTGTGGACAAACACTTCGGTAAGACCGGGGTGGAACACGAGAGCAACCGCATCCTGGACTTCTTCAACCGGCCTGAAGTGGGAGGATTCAAGAAGAAAGACCGGGAGCCAAAGCTCTGGCGCGACTATACCGGGGTGGGACCCTCTTATGACATGGCGTCTGCCCTTCGCGAGGTGGCGGCGACTGACGCTGCCAAGGCCAGTGCAGGTGTTGATCAAGCCAAGTCCCAATTCACGGAACTGGTGAACAGTCTGAAGGACAGTGAGGACCCTGGGGACAAAGCCCTGCTGAAGGATGTGATGAAATCCTTGAAGCAGATGGCCACCAACGTGGGCAAACCCACCTCCAGTGACAATCCCACTGAAGTGCTCAATCACGTGTTCGCCAGCCTGGAAGGATTCATCATGGAGGGGCAGACCCAGATGATGGAAGTCGCCGACCTCTGTGAACTGCAGGCCCAGATTGACGACTTTGCCCGCATGAGCGAGCCAGGGGAGCCCATCCCCCAAGCCATCCAGGACAAGTTCAATGAACTAAGGCAGGATGGCAGCACGGTGCGCACCCGGGACGGCAACGGTCTCACCTGGATGAAAACCTCCAGCCTGCACGCCCCGTTCAAGGGCGACCTCACCACCTACATCGCCACCCGCCGGACGGAAATTCCGGTGGAAGACCTGCAGCGTGTTGGGGATTGATGAGTTCGGAACGGGAACGCAGAGCGCGGGTCTTGGCAGAATGAGTTGTGTCAATGGCGTAGCGGACCTCTCCTGACAACGCGCTAAACATCTCGAACC
>JBGGMQ010000361.1:0-6829 GCA_041287975.1 Verrucomicrobium sp.
TTCATCGGCGTGCGGATTTCATGGCTGATGGAGGCCATGAAATCACTCTTCGCCCGCTCTGCTGCCTCGGCGGCCTCTTTCGCCTGCTTCATGGCTTCGGCCGCCTGCCTCTCCTTCGTGACATCCCAGTTGGTTCCCAATGCCCGTTGCGGAGCACCTTCCTCACTACGAAACACCTGAGCCAATGCGCGCATCCAGCGAAACTCTCCTGAGGGATGGGCAATGCGAAATTCTCCACGAAAGATGGAAGTCACAGAGATGGCCTCCTGCCAGTCGTCCAAAACCTTGCCCGTGTCCTCCGCATGGATTAGGGAAACCCACTGCGACAAGCTACAGTTAAACTCGCCGGGTTTGAGTCCATAAAGCTCATGCATCTGGTCATCCCAGATGAAGTTGCCGTCGGTGAAGTCCAGCTCCCAGATGCCAATGCCCCCCACTTTCGTTGCCAGCAGCACACGCTCCTTCTCATTGGAGAGTGCCCTGGTTAGCAACCGGTGCTCCGTCACATCCAGGGTCGTGCCTATACCGCGAACGGGATTGCCAGCGGCATCCTGAATGATGCGCGCTGCCGAACGCACATGCCTGATCTCTCCGCCGGGACGGATAATCCGGTGCTCGAACTCGATGATGCCGCTCCCGTACTTGCCCCCCTCCAGGACAGCGAGTACCTGCGGAACGTCCTCCGGCGGGATGACGGCTAGCCACTGCTCCAGCGTACCCCCAAAGACTCCGCACGGCACGTCATGGCGGAATCCACTTTCACCCACGGCATAGATCACGTGCATTTGCTCATTGTAGAGGTAGGCACCGCTTTTGAAATCCACCTCCCAGATACCTACGCCACCAGCACTGACGGCCAGGCCCATGCGCTCATGCAATAACTGGATGCTCTGCTCCGCCAATTTGCGCTCCGTGATATCGGTATGGGTTCCTATCACCCGTAGGGGTTGCCCCTCGACATCACGCTCTACGATGCGCCCACGATCCAGAATCCAGCACCATGTACCATCTTTGGCTCGCATACGATGCTCACTGACGTAGGTCGCCGTATCTCCGGCGAAGTGTCGCTGAATCTCCTCCCAGCAGTGCCTCAAGTCATCGGGATGCACTCGATCCTCCCAGTCCTTCACCGTATTCCCCACGTCATCATCGCTGTAGCCCAGCATCGCTTTCCATTGATGCGAGAAGAAAACACGCCCGGCCTTCACATCCCAGTCCCAGACTCCCTCGCCCGCGCCGTCCAGGGCGAACTGCCAACGAGCCTCACTCTCCCGCAGCGCGCGCTCCTGATCCCGTCGACCAGTGTCATCCTGAACTGTGCCTGCCAGACTTACGATATTTCCCCCCACATCGCGCACCACCTCTCCCCGGGCGGTGGCGGGAAATTGCGTTCCATCGCGGCGCACACCTGTGAATTCGACGCTGTAGGGCAGTCCGTCCTTCAGGCACTTTGCCACCACGGCACTTGCCCTCTCAAAACTCTCCGGCGTCAGCACCTGTCGCAACCCCTCAAAGTTGGGCGCTGACGCTGAGGGATCCCAGCCGTTCAACTCATAAAGGGTCTCCGACCAGACAAAGCGGTCCTCAGCGATGTGCCAGGTCCAACTGCCCACCCGGGCGAGTTTTTCCGCACGGCGGTGAGCATCATGCAACGCCTCGAGATGCCGCTGCGTTTCCCGCGTCTCGGTCACATCCGCTACCACCCCCACGATTCGCACCACTGCACCTGTGGGGTTTTTTACGGGATGACCCACACACGCCACCCACTTCACAACTCCCGCAGGAGTGACAATGCGGTAAGTCATTTGAAAGTCGGTGCCTGATTCCAGGCCCGCATTCCTCACTTCGCTGGCGCGCGCCTTGTCTTCAGGATGAATCCGCTCATCGTAGGTCTGGGCCGTGAGAGCGCTGGTGGCAAGATCCACCCCAAAGATCTCCGCCCAGCGTGCGTCACAAAACACTTCTCCGGTAAGCAAGTCATAGTCTCACACCCCCTGCCCGCTCGCCTGCGTCGCCAGCGCCAGACGCTCCCGGTGCAGGAAGAGCTCCGCTTCCGTCTGCATAGCCCGTGCGTGCTCATCCACAGCAGCCAAATTGCTCTCCATCAGATCCCTAAACTGCCGGATCAGACCCATTTGATCCTCTGTAAACTCTCGTGGAACACGGTCGAGCACGCACAGCGTGCCAAAAGGACGGTTATCTGGCCAATGAATGGGAAAACCCAGGTAGGAGATCATCCCCAGCTTGATGTCGGGATTGCTCTCCCACGCAGTGTCCACCCGGGCATCGGGTACCAGCAGCACCTTCCCAGTCTTCAGCACCTCTTCGCAATAGAGGCCGGAATCCACCCACGGCTCTCGATGGCCTGCCTGATAGGGATTCTCCTTCGAAGTACCAGACACGAACACCTCGATCGACTGCTCCATCACTCGCATCACCAATCCAGCAGGCACGCCGACAATGCGACTCATCAGGTCAACCATCTCCTGCCACCGCTCTATCAGCTGGTCAGGAATGCCATGTTCACCCCCGCGTTCGCCAACCAGATAGGCGGGCCCGTAGTCTGGCGGGGTGTTGGGGACACCTCGCACATCTTGTGCACTGCTCATTTTTCCTGCACAATAGCGGAGCCGCGGAAGCACGCCAATCACAATCCTCAGTCGACGCAATACTCGCTCAATTTTGGTTGAGATTTGACCAGGGCCTCTTTTGAGAAGCACAGTTGGTGCTTTTTCCTGGGTTCCGTCTTGTGTCTTGTGTCTTCTCGTCTTGTGTCTCTCCATGACATCAGCCAGTGTGAATTGGGAGGCCGTGCGCGCCGATTTCCCCATCCTGCAACAGGAAGTGCGGGGGAACCCGCTTGTGTATTTTGACAGCGCTGCCAGCTCGCAGAAGCCCCGCCAGGTGCTGGAGGCCCTCACTCACTATTATGAGCACGACAACGCGAACGTTCATCGTGGGCTCCATGAGCTGAGCACCCGCGCCACGGAGGCGTTCGAGGGCGCGAGGGTGAAGGTCGCCCGGTTCCTGAATGCCAGCAGCGCGGACGAGATCATTTTCACCCGGGGCACCACGGAGTCGATCAACCTCGTCGCCCAGTCCTGGGGCACACGGTTTGTCAAAGAGGGAGACATCATCCTGCTCACGGAGATGGAGCACCACAGCAACCTCGTGCCCTGGCAGCTCCTGGCACAGCGCACCGGAGCCCGGCTGCGTTTTGTGCCTGTGCTTGAGGACGGCACCCTGGATCTCGCGAAGCTGCCTGAGGTCCTCACACCTGAAGTGAAGATCTTCTCCTTCACCCACATCTCGAATTCACTGGGCACCATCAACCCGGTGGCTGAACTCTGCCAGGCGGCCAAAGCCGTAGGGGCGGTGACGGTACTGGACGCGGCCCAGAGCGCCGGACACCTGCCCGTGGATGTGCAGGCGCTCGGCTGCGACTTCCTCGCGCTCTCCGGACACAAGATGTGCGCCCCCACGGGCATCGGTGCCTTGTACGGTCGCGCGGAACTCCTGGAAGCCATGCCTCCCTGGCACGGCGGTGGAGAGATGATCGTCAGCGTCACCTATGAGAAAGCCACCTACAAGCCGGCTCCACACAGGTTTGAGGCAGGCACCCCCAACATCGGCGGAGCGGTGGGTCTCGGAGCCGCAATTGACTATCTCGAAGGCATCGGCAGGCAGGCCATCTTTGACCATGACGCCGAACTGGCGCAGTACGCCCAGCAGCGCATGGAGAACGAGGTCCCAGGCATCCGCATCCTCGGTCCCAAGGAACGCGGCGGCCTGATCGGCTTCGTCATGGAGTCCGCCCATCCGCACGATCTCACGACCTACGCCGACCGCTACGGTCTGGCGCTGCGCGGCGGCCACCACTGCAACCAGCCACTCATGAAGAAGTTCAAGCTGCCCGGCACGACTCGTGCCAGCTTCTATTTCTACAACACCAGGACCGAAGTGGATCGCATGATCGACATTCTGCAAGAGGCGGCCCGTTTCTTCGCCTGATTCGCCGCCCCTCTCTTTCCACTTTCCTTCTCCATCTATTTCCTTAGCTTAGCTCACCCGTTCCCATGCTCCCCAGTTCCGATCTCGAAGATCTCTACCAGCAAGTCCTGCTGGACCACTCACGGCGTCCCCGGAACTTCGGGGAGCTGTCTGATGCAGACGCCACAAATGCTGACGAGAAAATCATCAAGGTTCAAGGGGACAACCCCTCCTGTGGCGACGAGATCGTGGTCTCGGTGAAACTGGGAGACTCAGGCAAGCTGCTGGCAGACATCAAGTTCACCGGTCAGGGCTGCGCCATCAGCCAGGCCTCCGCCTCCCTCATGACCATCAAGACCAAGGGTAAAAGCCGCGCCGAGGTCGAAGAGTTGATGGCCGCCTTTCATGATCTGATCACCAAACAGACCGAAGATCCTCCCGACTTCCTCGGCGACCTTCAGTTGCTCCAAGGCGTCTGGCGCTTCCCCCAGCGCGTGAAGTGCGCCACCCTCGCCTGGCGGGCGCTTGAACAGGCGTTGAAAGAGGGTACGGAGGCAGTGGTGAGCACGGAGGAGTGAGCCACTGCGCGGGAGACACAAGACTGCCAGACACAAGACTGCCAGACACAAGACTCAAGACTTGCGGTCTGGAGTGGAGCTGTATACGGAGGAATGACCCTTCATACGCCGGGCCACTCAAGGAGGCGGGATTTGCAATCCCGCGTGCGAGTGAAAGCGTTGGACGTGCATACGAGTTTTCCCAAGCTTGCTGCCTGCCACGTCATGAGTCGTACGCATGAACGGGATTGCAAATCCCTGCTCCTTGGCAACCTCGTTGGAGGTTTGGAGTCATCGGCGGAGATGACTCAACAGGCAAGCGGGCCAAGAAGCGAGACGCTTCTTCCACACTGGAGTGCTGGGCTTCGCTGAGGCCAGTCGTCGTTGATTGCCATCCTACCCCCAAGCTACGGCTTCAATCCCATCGAGGCCTTGCCCCTCTCCATGTCAAAGGGCACGGAACTGTGCGTGTGGGTCACCTGCCACTTGCTTCCTACTTTCCTCAAAGCGGCGGTTTGACGCCACCACATGTCGATTACTTGCCCTTCCATGTTAGTTCCAACCACATGATTCAGGCTGTGGCAATGGGCGACGCCATCTCCCGCCACAATCTCGAGATCCTTGAGTTCATAGTCGATCGGCCCGTCAAATGAGAAGAGCCATTCTGAGGCGCGTTTGGCGACTTGGTCGGAGCCGAAGTATTGCAGAGGGTTGATGAGGTCGAAGGCGACCATGTCGTCTGCATAGTGGGCGATCAAGGCATCGACGTCCTTGTCACGGCAGGCCTTGACGGTTCCCTCCATCAACTCGCGCACTTGAGCCTCATCATCCGGAGCGCCCTCTTCACGACCAAAATACACGTCCACATGCTGAATCTGGCCTTCTTTGATCTTGAAGTGCTCGGTGTTCCGAAACGTGACTCCGTTGGTGCGCTTGCAGCGGTAGGTCACGTACACTTCATCCCCCTGCTCCAAGAGCTGCTCGATGATCATTTCCACATGCCCTTCGCTGTTGGGCCAGCACCTCTTAAAATACTCCTCACGACTGATGTTGTCATCCAGAGGACTGGTGAAGGTGAAGTCGTCCGCAAGGATCGACTCGATGAGGCCGCGGTCTTTGGACGTGTAAGCCTCGTAACACTGGCGGACAATGTCTGCAGGGGTAGTGCTCATGGGACAAAGAGAGGAGGACGAATTTCAGCGATGACTCTCCCCTTGATCGGATCACGCCCTGCCTCTGGCGGGATTCATCCGCCATACGACTGATTCCGCTTGAAAGCGGGTCAGGATGCAAGCTATCCACAATACTCATCGTGAGCACAGAACACCCTCTCCTGTCTTATTCCTCCCCCTCAGAACATCTTGTAAATCCTCCAAAATCTTGTCAATCCTGTCTCTAAGAAAGCACCTGTTTCACGACATTGCCATGCACATCGGTCAGGCGATAGTCGCGACCCTGAAAGCGGAAGGTCAGGCGGGTGTGATCCACCCCCAGCAGATGCATGATGGTGGCATTGAGATCATGCACATGCACCGGATCTGAAACGATGTTGTAGCAGTAGTCATCCGTGGCTCCCAGGCTCATGCCGCCCTTCACTCCTGCCCCTGCCATGAAGATGGTGAAGCACCGTGGATGGTGATCCCGCCCGTAGTTGGTCTCGGTGAGGGCTCCCTGGGAATAGATCGTCCGGCCAAACTCGCCGCCCCAGACAATGAGTGTATCTTCCAGCAAACCGCGATCCTTCAGGTCCTTGATCAACGCCGCGGTAGGCTGGTCGGTGTCCCGGCACTGGCCTTTGATGGCATTGGGCAGACCGCCGTGGTGATCCCACCCCATGTGAAAGAGCTGTACGCAACGCACATCCCGCTCCGCAAGGCGGCGGGCCAGCAGGCAGTTCGCCGCATAGGTTCCCGGCGTCGAGACTTCAGGGCCATAGCTCTCCAGCACGTGCTTGGGCTCCTTGGAAATGTCCAGCAGATCCGGCACGCTGCTCTGCATGCGAAACGCCATTTCATACTGAGCGATGCGCGTCTGGGTCTCGGGGTCGCCAAACTGGGCGTAGTCACGCTGGTTGAGCGCGGCCAGCTCGTCCAGCTGCTGGCGGCGCATGGTGCGCCCCACGCCGGATTGGTTCGAGAGGTACAACACAGCATCCCCCTTGTTGCGAAACTTGACGCCCTGATGCTGGGTGGGCAGGAAGCCACTGCCCCAAAGGCGGTCATAGAGCGGCTGGTCATCCCGGCGACCGGAGCCGAAGGAAGTGAGCACCACATAGGCAGGCA
>JBGGMQ010000362.1:0-5105 GCA_041287975.1 Verrucomicrobium sp.
CGGGGGCAAACCCGGCGACACGCTGACCCTGACCCTCCCGGTGACGAAGGCTGGCAAGTATGCGCTCAAAGCCGCGCTGACAAAAGCCCGCGACTATGCCGCCATTGAAGTGAGCCTTGATGGCGAGATCATTCCTTCCGCCACCCTGGATCTCTACAACGCCTCTGTCATCAACACTGGCGAACTGGACTGGGGAACACACACTCTGCAACCGGGAGATCACAAACTCGTGATCAAGATCACCGGTGCCAACCCACTGGCCGCCCAAGCCTTCATGTTCGGTCTGGACTACCTGCGCCTCGAGCCCAAGAACTGACCTTCCTGTGATCGCGTCTACCTAAAAGTAGTGCCAGGGCTTTAGCCTGGCTCCGAAAGACGTGGGTAGCGCGATGTCAGGCTAAAGCCCTGACACTACTTTGCTGGCGCTGTTGCGTCTGTACCACAGCACCTTTCCACGCATACCCTCATACGAATCCACAAGCGTCATACCCTTTGCGCCTTCGTGTGAGGGGAATCAGCGTTCTCCATTGACCTTCTGACTCATTATGGCAGCATCACTGCCATAATGACAGCAAAGATGCCAAAAATCACTTTGCGCGAAGAGCAGGCCGCTCTCGCCCAGCACCGCATCATGCAGGCGGTGGCGCAGATCCTCACGGCCACTGGAGAAGACGTGACCTTCCGGTCAGTCTCGCTCGCTGCGAAGATTCCCGAACGCACCCTCTACCGCTGCTATCCCACAAAGGATGCCCTGATGGAGGCGTTCTGGTTATGGCTGAACGGCCAGCTCGGCATGCCGGATCCACCCCGGTCAGCAGAGGAGTTGGTGGCCCAGATTCCTGCCCTCTATGCTGCGTTTGAAAAAGGGGATTCCATGGTGAGAGCCATGCTTCATGACAATTCGGGACGAGCCACTCGACTGGCTCAGGCCCCGACGCGACGCAAACGGTTTCAGGAAGCTCTCAAAGACGTGTTGAAGCCTCTCCAGGCACCGCATCAACGCAGGCTGCTGGCCTCAGTTCAACTCCTGGCCTCTGCCTCGGGCTGGGAGACCATGAAGGACCAGTGGGGCCTGAGTGGGCCCCAGGCGGCCGATGCTGCCCAGTGGGCCATCAAGGCTCTGCTTGATCAAGCTGCAAACGAAGTTCTTTCCTCACCCGCGACGAGACCTTCAAAACCGAAACGAATCAAGTAACCCGCCGACGCCATGCTGCACCACGCCTCCTTCAGTCTGCATGAACCCGAAAAGGCTGCCGTCATCCTGGCGGAAATGCTCGGGGCCACCGTTCTGCGCGCTCCCTCACCGCCTTTTCCGCCAGACTCCTGGTTTGTCTGCTACGGAGACGCCGCCGGGTCCTTCCTGGAGTTGTTACCCTGGGGTAGTGTCCTCGATCCCGAAAGCCGTTTCGGCATCGCTGAAGATCCTGGCATGCGCCCGCGTTCAGGAGCACACGTGCTCGTCAGCACCCCTCGATCCCTTGAGCAGATTCAGGAGCTGGCTGCGCGTGCTTCCTGGCCCTTGCAAGTCGTCGATGCCCGCCTGTTCAAGGTGGTCAAGATCTGGGTGGAGGGAGCCATCCTGGTGGAGCTTCTCCCTCCAGAATTCGCGCCCCTCTACCAGTCCACGTTTGGGCCTGTAGGCCTCCTTTCATTGGACGCAAGGCTGCGGGCTCTGGAGGCAGGAGTTAAATCCTAGGCCTGCATCGTGGGTCTCGGACTGTCTCCGTCTGGACTCGAGAACGGACCATCTTGTGATTTCATCCGTGCCATGGTGCCGGTAGGGATGAAGTTGGCCTCTGATCGCGGCTACCTCAAAGGTGTGTTTGAGAGATTTATAGGTTGGAATGATGATCCGCGTCACTCCAAGCCTGAAAGTAGTGCCAGTGCTTTAGCCTGGCTCCGAAAGACGTGGGTGGCGCGATGTCAGTCTGAAGCCCCGACACTACTTTGCCGGCGCTTTCAAGTCTATGCCTCCTCATCTTTTATCAGGCCCACAAAAAGCACATCTTTGTGTCCTTGCGTGAGGAACATCAGCGTCCTACCGCCGTGCCGATTCCGGGACATAAATCACTTCTCCCGACTTCAAACGGTACGCCGTCCCAAGCCGTTCCCCGTCGCCACCGAGCGTCTCCGTGCTGGCGCGATAGTGCTCAATCTTCTGCCCGCTCTTGGTGATGATCTCCATCTCGGGCGTGCCCTCTTTCTTGATCACGGTGGCAGTGCTGGATGCGCGCGCCTTCTGAGCCAGGGTATCATAGCTGATGAGAGCCAGCAGCAGTGCCACGGCAAAGGCGATCCAGACATCGAACAGGTTCACCAGTCCGGCACCTGGATCTTCGTCGCTGGCATCATCCCACTTGCGCTTCTTTCGGATCATGGCCGTCAGGAATGGGGGAGTGGTGGGTGGAAACGGGCGACCATGTACTCCAGGTCGCTCATATCTCTCTGGTACCAGCTTCGCCGGATAAGGCCCAGTGAAAAGGAGAGACATCCAATCAACACACCGATCACCGTGGCGGTGAATGCGACGACGAGGTTCCCCGAAAGCATCGCCACATCTCCTGCTGCCAGACCTGTCAGGGCGGGCCCGAGCGGAATGAGAGTACCCATCAGTCCCAGCATGGGGGCCACCCGGGTGAGCCAGGTGAGCTTTGCCAGTGACGTGGCCACATCTGACTCCACATCTTCCAAAGCCTTGTGACACTCCAGGGGGTCATCATGCGCCAGGCCCAGTCGTTGAACAAATCGTGCCGGAATTCCCATCGCGCCACCGCGGAGGCAGTTCATGGCCCGGGTTCGAGGTGTCTCACCCGCATCATGCCCCTGACCCCTCGCCAGTTCACATGCCTCACGCAGAAGTCTGCGAATCTGGCCACGCGTGAACATTTCTCGCAGGAGTCCCCCCAGCAGAAGGGCCGTCCAGGCCGTCAGTCCCAGCATGACGAGCAGAGTGGGCAGCAACAGTGCATTGGAGAGCAGATAGAGATAGTTCTGAATGATTTCCATCATAGGGTACCTGATCGTTTGAAGAAGCCAGCGACCAGCAGCAGTACAAGCAGGACAATCACGGCATACTGCCAGTACGATGGCGGGGTGGGTGCCTCAACAGCTTCTTGATCTTGATGGGGCTCCTTGGCAGGTTTCTGGTCCAGTTTGGTTCCGGCAACCTTCTCCTGCACCTCTCCTCCAGCGGACTTGGCCACGGACTCTTGCATCGAGGTCGCCTTTTGGGCATCCCCGGCTGCACCCGTAGCCTTGAGGGCATTGACGGAGTAGTCCACCAGACGAGTGTTCCCCCCGCCAACGAGCCCCCCGGACTCGCCATATTTCTGGATGGATTCCGCGTAGATGCGGGAGAGGTCCTCGATCTGCTGCTGCGTTGCCTGCCAGAGTCCTTTGCGAGCAGCCTCCAGCAGAGTGGCTGTGATCTCCTGGCGCGCATGAGGGGATACCTTTTCGAACCAGGCCTCCAGCCCCAAGTTGTGCCGGTCTTTGACCAGAACTTCGTAGATGTCCTTCCAGGTGTCTTGCGAGATGCTCTCTGGCCGGGTGACTGACCACCCAAAGGAGTTTTTTACGAGTTCCGTGATGTGGCCCGCTCCCGCATAGTCGTGAGACTGCATGCCTTCCAGCCACTTTTTGTTCAGCAGTTCCGACCTTAGGTTGGTTGCTAGAACTTCCTCGAAATCTCTCACCCTTGCTCCCGAAGGATTGCGTACATCAGCGATCAGTGCCTGAGGAGTTTTGCCTGTCACCTTTTTCACGGCCATGTTGAGTCCGCCCAGATATTCGTAGGCATGGTGGTTGGAAAGCTGGCTGGTCATGTTCGAGGCCCAGACTCTGAGAATGGTGTCCGTGCCATTCAATGCCTCCTCATACAGTCCGTCGATCTTCTCACCCCACACTTCACCGGAGTAGACGAAGCTCATGTTGTCCATGTACACCTCTGTGATCTCATCTGCTTTATCCCACACACCTGACCGTGGCACCAGATGAAGGATGTTGGTCCCCGTCATGTTGCCGGGCTTGGTGCCAAAGATGCGAGCCGCCGCAAACTGGCTGGCTTTCGCACTGGAGAAGCCGCGTTGCTGCAGCCGTACCTCCATGGCCGCCACACTGGCTTTCACCGGGTTGCCCTCCTCCGCAGCCGAGGCCGCGAGTTTTACCGCCTTGTCCAGGAGCGTTACCCGGGAGGGGAAGTTTTCCTTGTATTGGCCACCCATGGCGACAAATACATCCACCCGCGGCCGCTTGAGTTCCTCTGCCGGGATGAGTTCGACATCGATCACCAGATTGCTTCGATTCCATATCGGACGCACGCCGAGTAGGTAGAGGATTTGGCCTTCCATTACGCCAAAATCACGCATGGTCTCCATACCATTGAGATCCATGCCAATTTTTTGAGGCTTCCGGGTTTTCAGGAGATCATCCACCAACCTTTTTGCCACCTCCCAGGCCGCTTTATTGGGGATCTCTTCGGGATTGAGTGAATAGAGGTTTCTCCCCGTAGGCACCGTGGAGGGGTTCCGAATCGGCTCAGGCCCTGGTCCCGCCTCAATGTAGCCACCCTCAAGCGCGTGCAGCAGGCCGGTCACTTCACGATCCGCCTGCATGAGGCGGGCTTTCATCTCGCGGGCGAACGCCAGGTCCTTGTCGAGCTCTGGCGTCGGGCTGAATGCCGTTGGAGCATTGCCTTCAAGTGCAGAGTTCAGGAGGTGTGCCGCAGCATCGCGTTGCTGTTGTTTCTCGGGTGCCAGGTTCTTGATCAGAGGGCTTGCTTCACTGAGGTGGTTCAGGAAGTTCTCTCCTAGAATCGAGACCAGATACGGCACCATGTCCTCGGCCACCGGTGGCTCGCCCAGCACATGGAGCCGCATCGGAGTCTGGGCGTCATAAAGCTCATGGAGATGCTGGTCCACCCGCGCCACCATGTCGTCTGTATAGAGTTCTTCCCCTGTTGGGGCCTTGGCCACTGCGTGCAGAGATTCTGCGCGAGCCTGCTGAGCGATGCGTTTCCTGAATTCTTCCCGTAGCAGGCCGTTCTCCAGAGTGTTGAACTTGTGGATGTCTTCGTGCAGGGTCTTGAACTCATCCTTCAATCCTGC
>JBGGMQ010000363.1:0-3224 GCA_041287975.1 Verrucomicrobium sp.
TTGATTTCGGGCGGCAGCGGCGAGGTGGGCGTGCGCCAGGCAATGTGTGAACCATAGAGCATGGTGTAGTTCACATTGAAATCCACGCCGGTGTGGATGGGCTCGGTGCCGAGCTCCAGAGAGGCAAAACGAGTGTGATGCCCCATCTGCTGGGCGAAGGTCTGGTCCACGCTGACGCCGCAACGCAGGTCTTTGCCGGTGGTCTTCGCAATGGGGGTGCCTGTGAGCCAGTTGGCGGTCTTGGCATAGTGGCCGTCCCCGCCCTCACAGTTCTCGTGCCCGAGCTGGGTGAGGATATTGATGTCGCCGCGGTGGCGGTCGATCGGCCGAAGGATGGGCGAAAGCTTGAAGTCCTGCCCCTCTCCTTCGGGAGTCCACCGATCCTGCCGCACGCCGTTGGGCATGAAAATGAAAGCCATGCGCACGGGAGGCTTCGCCCCAGCCGAGGCTGCCGCACGGGCAGTGGGCACCATGGCGTTCAGAAAAGGCAGCGCGATGGTCGCGCCGAGTCCACGAAGGACGCTGCGGCGCGAAAGAGGTTCACGGGGGATGATGAAGCTGGGCATGGAGGAGTCAGGAGGAATACGCCACGAGAACGCGGAATATGTCCTGAAAACACCCGCAGGTCCCGTGCCGCCTGCCCAGTTCAACGGATCAACTGCCCTGCCACGGCCGGATCCCCTGGGACATCCAGCGCCATGATCTGGTTGATGGTCTTGAAAGCGGCGTCATCACGGAACTGCCACACCAGCTTCTTATCCCGGGTGATTTCAAAGAAGACAGGCTGCTCCCCCAGGTGACCGTGCCCCAGGTAGTTGCAGAAGAGGGTGTTGCCATTGGGCAGGCGCTGGGCTCCGGCCATGAGGCGCAGGGTGTTCCCCGGCACGTCATTTTCGTTGAGCTCCCACACGACTTTCTGGTTCTCGTCGAGCTCGATGACCTTGTGGGCATCGCCGCAGGTGACGAGCAGATGACCGTCGGGGAGGGCATACGCTCCATGGGGGTCCCCAGGAACGGTGGTCGCCTTGAGCACTTTGCCATCGCCATCCAGTTCCACGATTTTGCCCTCGCCTTTGAAGCTCACGAGGTAGTGCCCATTGGGCAGCTTGCGAGTGCCGCGGAATTGATTGTGGAGCTTCACGGCCGGATCGGTGACCAGCTTGATCTCCTTCGTGATGGTGCCCGCGCGATCCACTTCGATGATGCGGCTGGAGCCACACTCCACGATCATCACTTTGCCATCGGCGAGGGGCTGGCAGCCATGCACCTCCACCTTGGGCGGGGCCTTGTACTCCCAGACGACTTTCTTGTCCGGAGTCAGTTCGAGGGCGCCTGAGACAAAGCAGAAGAGGTAATTCCCGTTGCTCAGCTTCCAGCAATCCTGCGGGTTTTTGCAATCGTACTGCCACTCGATTTTTCCGTCGGCTGATACGACACAGACTTTGCCGCCGTTGTAGTCACAGCAGAGAAACGGGTGTTGCGCACGCACCTCCCTGGACCAACCCGCAGTCATACCCAGCACCAACAAAGGCCATGCCAAAGACCATCGGCGAAAGACAAACGACAGGTAAGAAGCGCGCATGGGCCGATCTTGCGACGGCGCGATGCGTCGGTCAATCAGATCTGTGGGGCGGCACAAAACCCGGACATTGGAGCGCCCTACGCGAAGCGGGGGCGGCCTTGATGGTCGCCATGGTCGGTTGCGGCAGTGTGTTTGCAGCGGAGCCCACTCCCCTCTTCCGTGAGTCCACAGGCATCAACGGCCACACGGTTAACTTCAAACCTGACCTCTACCAACCCGTGTGCCGTGTGGTGCGCGACTACCACCCTGTGGAGTGGGATCTGAAGGACGACACGAGCAAGCTGCCGGAGTGGCCCTTTGCCAAGAACCGGGTGTCCTGGGAGAAAATCTACAAATCCTGGCATGAAAAGGGGCTGCAGATCAGCGTGTGCCTGCTCTTCGACAACATGAAGGTCACAGCCTGGAAGAACCTTGAAAAGGATGCGGAGGCTTATGCACGCAGCTTCGCGGAGAACTTCGGCCCTGGGGGCAAGTGGCCCTATGTGGAGTACATGGAGATCGGCAATGAGCCGGGGCTGTATGAAGACGCCACTTATGTGACGCTCTTCAAAGCAATGACAAAGGGCATCCGCGAGGGCAACCCGAAGATGAAGATCGTGACCTGCAATGTGGAGGGCACCAAGAGTGACCGCTACTGGAAGGGGGCCGACCTCTTCAAGGATCTAGGAAATCAATACGACGTGCTGCAGATCCACCGCTATGCCATCTCCGAGCAGTGGCCCGTGTGGAAGCGCACGTATCCTGAGAACCCGAAGGTGCCGTATCTCAGCTCCATCCAGGAACTGCTGCACTGGCGCGATACCAACGCCAAGGGCAAGCCCGTGTGGGTGACGGAATTTGGCTGGGACGCGAGCAGCAAGGAACCTGACCCGAAAGGAGAATGGGCCAAGTGGAAAGACAGCACGGATGAGGAGCAGGCCCGCTGGCTGGTGCGCTCCTTCTTCCTCTTCGCGGAGATGGGCGTGGAGAAATCCTTTGTCTACTTCTTCAATGATGAGGACGAACCCAAGCTGCATGCCGCCTCCGGGCTGACGCGGAATTTCCAGCCGAAGCCTGCGTATCACGCTGTGGCGTGGATGCTGAAGTCACTGGAGAATTACCGCTTCTCCAAAGTGATTCAGAAGTCGCTGGACCAAGGTTATGTGTTTGAGTTCACGCCTGAGAAGGCCGGGGAGCCGGTGATCTGGGCGGTGTGGCACCCCACGCAGGAGAATTACGCCGTGAAGCTGGATCTTGCGGGGCGGAAGGTGCTGCGACAAGAGCGGATGCCATTGGCGGCGGACTCGGCGGATCAAGTGATGCCAGCGACTCTGCCGGAGAGCGAGGTCAAAGCGGGTGAGCGGCCAATTCTGCTCTGGCTGCAGGCTGCGGGGTCGTGAGGAGAGTCGACATGTCGCTTCGTTTTTGATTCTCAACTTTCCAAGCCCCAAGTTCATCTCCTTTTGCGCCTTCACTGGGAGCGCAGAATTCATTCTGCTGAGGCGGTCGGGAGACGTCCGCCAGTCGCCGGGCCGGCAGCCAAAGAAAGTTCAAGATGCATACTCGAAGCTCTTCCCCGAAGGGGATGCTGCTACAAGCCCAAGGTTGGACGAGCTTCCAGCGAGTCTACCTTGGGTGCGAATAGACGCGCTCTACTCCGAAG